>JAYOII010000384.1:0-3115 GCA_038118685.1 Opitutia bacterium | reverse complement strand
AATCGGAAGACTAAGGGCGCCGCGAGGGTACCCACCTGGACCTGCAAAGGTCATAGAACCGAAGAGTCCGATGCACGGCGAAGGCAGAAGTCTATTTCTTTTTCTCTACCGCTTGCTCAACCACTGAAACCAATCATTCATGAATATTCAATCGGTTGAGCCTCACTTGCTCTCCTGTCCTCTCCCTCAACCGGTCACTTACGAATTTTACGGAGGCCGCAGGACTATTTTCAAACGTGATGCCATGGTCGTATGCGTTCGGGGAGAGGGTGGAATGGTCGGATATGGTCCGGCCGCGGCGTCGCGGGAAACGGCAAACCTCATTACCCATGAGGTGGCGCCTTTGCTTGTTGAAAATGATTTTTGCGATCCTGCGCCTTTGGTTTCCTTGGCCGCTTCCAAACTTGGCTCGCGAGCTTTGGCCGCCCTGGGGGCCGTCGAAGTCGCCTTGTATGATCTTTGGGGAAAGGCAGAAGGCTGCTCGGTCACCGATTTTTTCGGTGGACGCAAACAGGAGACGATTTGCTGTTACGGGAGCGCGGGAATGTATCAGTCGGCCGAAGCCTACGCTCAGGAGGCGGCGGCCGTTTGCGAACTTGGGTTTTCTGCGTACAAGTATCGACCCGCTCTCGGGCCGAACGAGGATCATCGGACGGTCGAGCTCATGCGCCAAGCTCTTGGCCCAAACGTCGGTATTTGTCTTGATGCCCACGGTTGGTGGAGGATGGGGGACAAGTCTTATTCCCCTGCTACGATCGAGTCGCTTGCCCGGGCTATCGCTCCCTTTGGCATAACTTGGTTGGAAGAGCCCCTTCCCCTGGATGACCGTTCGGCCTACGCCGAGCTTAGGGCCAAGGAAATCGTGCCGATTGCAGCGGGTGAGCATGAGCATGATCTTGCCGGATTCGAACAGTTGGTCGGCAGTGGGTCCGTTCACCTTGTTCAAGCGGACGTATCCCATCATGGTGGTTTGAGTGGTGTCGCCGATATCATTCGCCTATGCGAAAGGAACGAGCTGACCTTTGCTTTTCACAATTGGGGGACGGCCTTGGAGACGGTTGTCGATGCTCTGATCGGATCCTGTTTCCATCGAGAAACGGCCCGGTGGCTTGAATATCCACAATATGCTCATCGGGATTCGCGGGTGATGTATGCTTTCCCTCTTTCCGACGACTTGGTTCCGGATGCTCCGGTTCCCGAAAAGGGCGAACTGCCTTTGCCCGAAGGTCCCGGCTTGGGGATTACGGTAGACGAGTCGGTGTTCGAAAAATATTCTTATCTTCCAGGCCCATGGAGCGTTTTTGAACTTGATTCACCACCGACCAAGCTTGCCTTGAGCGGAGACCATGCGCTTCCTTGGGCAGAGGATTCCGGTTAGAATCCTCTGATTCCGATCCTTTGCTTTTTGGCTTCGTTCAAAAGCTTTGGCTTGTCCAGCAGTAGAACCGAACCCTTTTGCAAGGCGGCGCTGCCGACCCCGGCCTTTTTCATTGCCTGCAACGTATGAAAGCCGAAGACGGGTACGTCGAACCGGGTATCCTGATTGGGTTTGCCCAGTTTTACGAACACGCAATTGTTTGCCCCAAAGGTTCCGGCCCGCTCGATCATCGCGTTCGTTCCTTCGAACGCCTCAATTGCCAGTACCGTTCCGCGGCTTACCACCACCCCTTGCCCGACGTCCATCCGGGCGTTTTCGCGGGCGATCTCGATTCCGTGCTCAAGGTGTTCGGGTTCGATTTTGTCCTTTCCCTTGATCATGATGCCTTCCTCGGCGAGGTCATCATCCATGAAAACTCTGGCGTCAAGCAGGTGAGCCCCGGTCTTCTCGATCTCATCCCCTATGGCTCCGAAAATGGTCTCCGCGTTCTTGCGGTCCAATCCCGCGAGCATGCGTATCGCCTTGAGATCGGGATGCAAGCCGCGGAAGAGTTTGCCCGGAGTCACTTGTCCGGCCATGACGGCATAGCCGGCATCAAATTTTTTCAATTCCTTGAGAAGTTTTCCAACTTGTCCGACTTTTACGGTTGCCCGTTGTTCGGGCGCGAAATCATTTGCCAGTTCGGCCGGAGTTTCGCCTGCGAGTTCGATCAAGCGCAGGCCTATGCCCGCCGTACGAGCCCTTTGGGCAAGAAGCACAGGGTATTGACCTTGTCCGGCAATCAAGGCGAGTGGCTTGCTCGCGTCGAAGTTTTCGGGCAAGAATCGGGACATGATGCTCAAGGATCAGCCTTTGACCGCCAAGTTGACAAGTTTGCCCGGAACGTAGATTTCCTTGACGATTTCCTTCCCGTCGAGAAAGCTTTGCACTTTGGCGTCCGCCTTTGCCGTGGCGATGACCTCGTCTTTCGCCGCATCCTTGGGGAACTGGGCTTGTCCGCGAAGCTTTCCGTTCACTTGAAATACGATCGTGATTTCATCGGCTACGAGAAGTTCCTCCCTCGCCTGGGGCCAGGGATGATCGGCAATCGATGGGGAACCTCCGAGCTTTTCCCAGAGTTCCTCGGCCAAGTGCGGGGCGAAAGGAGCGAGGAGTTGGAGGAGGGTCTTGGCGCTCTGGACCGAGTAGCTTTCCGCTTTCTGCATATGGTTGGAGAGGATCATCATCTGGGAGATTGCGACGTTGAAGCGCAAGTCCTCGATTGCTTCGGTCACCTTGAATATGGTCTCGTGGAGCAGACGGAGGGTGTCTTTGTCCGTTTCCTCTCCGGAGAGATGCTTTTCGGGGCTCATGCATTCCCGGTGAACTTTGCGAAGAAACCGATGGACTCCTTCGATTCCTTTTTCGCTCCATGGCTTGACTGCTTCCAGTGGGCCGAGGAACATCTCGAATAGCCTGAGCGAATCGGCTCCATAGGCTTCGATCACGACATCCGGGTTGACCACGTTGCCCACGCTCTTGGACATCTTGTTCCCGTCTTCCCCGAGAATCAAACCTTGATGAAAGAGTTTTTTATAGGGTTCGGGATGAGAGAGTACGCCCTCGTCGTGAAGGAAGCGATGCCAGAAACGGGCGTAGAGCAAGTGCAGGACGGCGTGTTCGGCACCCCCGATGTAAAAGTCCGGTCCCCCCCAATAGGCTTCCTTCTCCGGGGCGACTAGGTGCTCGGAGTTGGAA
>JAYOII010000383.1:871-3115 GCA_038118685.1 Opitutia bacterium | reverse complement strand
CCGCCATGCCTTCACGCCATGCCGGAGTGGCGGAGTCCAAGTCACCGGAAACCAAACGGGAGGCAATCCGGGGCAAACCAAAAGGCCCCTCCTGTTTTCCATTCTGAAATAGATAAATCTGCATGGATCTCAGGGTAGCCAAGGATATTTCGAAAAGTCAGGCGATCTTTTTTCCAAAAAAGCTTTTTTTCCTTCCGCGCCTTCCTCCGACAAATAATACAGCAAGGTCGCATTGCCCGCCAATTCCTGAATACCGGCCTGACCGTCGCAATCCGCGTTGAAGGCCGACTTGAGGCAACGGATCGCCAATGGGCTTTTGGCCAAAACTTCCTCCGCCCACTTCAGCCCTTCTTCCTCCAACTGGTCAACGGGAACGACTTCATTGACCAAGCCCATCTCGAGGGCTTCCTGAGCGTCGTACTGCCGGCATAGGTACCAAATTTCACGGGCTTTCTTGTGCCCGACTATCCGAGCCAGGTAACCGGAACCGAACCCACCGTCGAAACTGCCGACTTTGGGTCCGGTTTGCCCGAAAATCGCATTGTCGGCCGCAATGGTCAGGTCACAGACCACGTGCAGGACGTGGCCTCCGCCAATGGCGTAACCGGCGACCAAGGCAATGACCACTTTGGGCATCGAGCGGATCAAGCGCTGCAAATCCAAAACGTTCAATCGGGGGACTCCGCCTTCATCCACGTAACCGGCTTGCCCGCGAACGCTTTGGTCCCCTCCGGAACAAAAAGCGTACTTTCCGTCGGAATGAGGGCCCGCTCCGGTCAGCAGCACGACTCCGACCGAAGAGTCCTCACGGGCATCGAGAAAGGCTTCGTACATTTCGCTGACCGTCTTGGGACGGAAGGCGTTCCTCTTCTCGGGACGGTTGATCGTGACTTTGGCCACGCCTTCCCTCTTTTCGTAAACAATATCCTCGAACTGTCCAAATGTTTCCCAAGTCATCCTTGTTCGTCCTCCTTTGCGATTTCCACTCCCGGTTCTTCCTTCTTCAGAGGCCCGGGTTCAATTTCCCTTCCTTGCTCACCCCATTTTTCACGCAGGTATAAGCGTTCCTCTTTCCAATTGGCAAAGGGCTTGCCACGCAGGGAAAGCAAATCGTCAAGGGGTTGGTCATCAGTCTTGTTCTTTTCTTCTTCGGTCATGGATAAAGTCTCCGCGTACTCCAACCGTTTGGCTCGGTCCGTTCAAACAAAAAGCGGTCGTGCAATCGGTGCGGCCCGCCTTGCCAAAACTCAATCGTCTCGGGCGTCAAGGCCAAGCCTCCCCAATGCGATGGTTTGGGAGGGTCTTCCCCATATTTTTCACGAGCCTCGATAAAGGCCTTTTCCAAAGTCTCCCGCGAATCCAGATCGTCGCTCTGTTTCGACGCCCATGCCCCGAGCTTGCTGAAAAAAGGCCGAGAACGGAAATACTCTTCCGACGTGGAGTCGTCCAAGGGGATGACCTTGCCGGTCACGACGACCTGTCTTTGCATGGAGAACCATGGGAAGTGCATGCTCGCCCAGGGACACTTGCGCAACTGAACGGCCTTTCGGCTGTTAAAGTTGGTGTAGAAGACGAAGCAACCGTCCTCCAAGCCCTTGAGCAAGACCGCCCTGGCAACCGGTCTTGAGTCATCGTCCACGCTCGCGAGGCTGCAGGCGTTGGAATCGGGTATGCCGGCCCCGACAGCCTCCTCAAGCCAAAGGGAGAATTGCTCCAAGGGACAGTCCTTCAAATCACGCTTGCGCAAGGGAGCCGAATCATACTCCTCTCGCATTTCCCGCAGTTGTTCGTTTTTGTCGATCATTTCAAAACCTTGAAGCCGAGTTCAGGCGTTTGGCAATGGAAAAGAATCCTCTTCATTCCTCCATTGCCCGAAGGACGTTTTCCCCGGCCTTGGTCGGCAGCGCTTTTTCCCGTATTTTTTTGCGGGCCCTGATGTTCCAACGGATCAGCTTAATCGCCAAATACCCACGCAAGCTTCGGCGAAACCAATGCAATTCTCGAACCGGCTCGACCCGGGAAGACCATTTTTCCTTGTAGTCGTAATTACCGGGCAGAAAGTCCACCAAGCGCCTCTCCTCCCATGCCCGCCGAAGGTTTGAAATCAGTAACTGCTTGCCGGGTGAAAATTTTGCATAGGCTTGGTCGAAGGCCAAGTGATGAACGCCGACGTAGCCCGCATCAAGCAAGTCGATTTGCCAAGCGATGGGTTGGTCGTCCAGACGCATGACCGAGACCCTGGCC
>JAYOII010000383.1:0-861 GCA_038118685.1 Opitutia bacterium | reverse complement strand
AGCCCCTGGCCATGCCGGACTTGGCCAATTCGGGAAGCATCTCGAAAAACAACCCCCGCTTGCCGCGAATTGAATAAAGACCGGCCCCTTCCTTGCTTTTCCATGATTCGACTTCAACCAAACAGGTTGCGGGCATGATGGCTCGGACCTCCTTCAAGGAATCGACGGTCTCAATCGCAACGTCCCCCTGCTCGGCCAATTTGCGCTGATCGTAACGAAGGGACTTTCGACTTTTGGCTCCGAGCCTTTCGCCAAGAAAATCCTCGAATCTCAGGTCGTCGACCGGGGGTTCGATCAAGGCGGTTTTTCTAGGCATTCTGGTAAGAGTGAGAAACTTGCCCCGTTGCGTTTCCGGCTCCAAAACTTCTTGCCAAAAGGAATTGCGCATGAGCGGGACCCAGCAAAAAAGGAAATGTTTGAGTTGAGTCTTCATTGCCCGGACCAATGCCCTCGCTCCCTTTCCTGTGGCCAAAGGATCGAAATAATTGGCCTCGTCGTATACGAAGGGCCAAAGTCCTTTGGACCCTAGCAAACCCGGGCGCTCGACAAAGGGCCAAAACCCGTCAAGGCGCCCCTTCTCGGTTCGGGCCAAAAGGAGAAGAGGGCAAATCTCATCCGGTTGCCGGCTTATCCAAGACTTGAGCCATTCGGAGGAGAAGTACGGGTTTCGAATGGTCGCCCGGCCCTGCAAATCTTCCAAATCCGAAAGCAGTTCCGAACAGGCGAGGTCTTTTTCGAGAAAAATCGACAGTTCACCAGTATCCGCGGGGTTTTCGCGAACCTGATTTCCCGGCTTCACTCAGGTCAGGCGTTCAGGTTCGAGAAGTCCTCGAACTCCGCCCGGAAACCACCATCCACGCC
>JAYOII010000382.1:0-3118 GCA_038118685.1 Opitutia bacterium | reverse complement strand
CCCGTTTCATCGATCGGTTTCCACTCCGACGGTGTGCTTACGGCCCATTGGTTCGACAATTGGTTTGGCCCTCTGCGCGGACGTTCCTTAATGGAACTCGACATTGACGAAATGCAAGAAGCCCTCATGGCGGAGGATCAAATTTCCTTTGCCCGCGTGAGCCGGGAATTCCCCGACGTTCTCAGGATCGAAATCAAGGAAAGACATCCCATACTCGTTCTCCGACTCGGTTCCAATACCGGTGGCTACCTGGATTGGCTGGTTTCGCCCGATGGAACCATTTACCAAGGAACCGGTTACCCTCGCTCCGCACTGTCCCTGCTTCCTTCCCTGAGCATCGATTCCGCCCTCCTCCAAGCAAAGAAAGAAGGCAAAGGCTACGAACGCTTGGACGGGATTCCCGCCGTTGCTCCTCTCCTTGATTTGGTGAGGCGGGACTACCCGGCCATTTACCGCGATTGGCAAGTCGTCTCCTATGAGAGGCCCAACGCGACCGACCCGGGCGCTCACGTGCTCATTCGTTCCGGTCGGGTCCGGAGTCTCCGTTTCAGCCCAGGCAACTACCAAGCGCAAATGAGACGGCTTCATTACCTCCTGCTCGAGCCCAACTTCCGCAAGAGCCCGCTGATTGATTCGATCGACCTGTCCCATGGCCGGTCGGTCTTCGCGAAAATTTAAGAGAACCTTGAACGATCCCAACTTCAAAGGAGGAACCCCATCATGAGCAAAATCATCGGAGCCGTAGAAATTGGAACTTCCAAAGCGAAAGCCTTGGTTGGAGAAGTGACCGAAAACGGGAAGTTGAGCATCGTGGGCATGGCCTCGCGGCCCAACGAAGGCATGCGCAAAGGAGAGATCGTGGACTTTCGCAAAGCCGCCGATGCCGTGCATGCCTCCTTGGAGGAAGCCGAGAAAATGTCCGGCACCACGGTCGATTCCGTATACCTGGCTCAAACCGGCACTCATCTGCGAGGCCAGATGCTGTTTGGCTCGGCCTCGGTCAGTTCTTCGGAAAACCGGGTTTCCGCCTCCGACTTGGAACGCGCGTCCAAGGAAGCGAAACTTCGTCAACCCGAAGAAGGTCGTTCATACGTTCATCACATACGCACGCCCATGTTGCTCGACGGCAGGCCAATTGAGGATCCGATTGGAATGATCGGCAAAAAAGTCGACCTGGGTTACTGGTCTGTGGACGGAGACGATCAAGCTATTCGTCAAGCTCTTCACGTCATCACCAATTACGCCGGCCTCGAAGTGGCCGACCTGATCCTCTCCTCGATCGCATCCTCGACCATGATGGCCGGTCCCGACCTGCGGAGGGCGGGCGTTCTTGTCATCGACCTCGGCGCAGGGGTGACCGACCTTTCGCTCTACCGTCATGGTTACGTCGCCTACACCGGGGTCATTCCGGTGGGGGGCGATCACCTGACCGGTGACCTGAGCATGGGCCTGCGCGTACTCGAGCCCTATGCCGAAAAACTCAAGATCGAGCACGGAAAGGCAAGCCCCGATCCCAGCGACGCGGACGAAGACGTATGGATCATCGGGAACAAAACCATCGGAGACCGTTCGATCCCGAGAAAAGCGATCTCCGACGTGATTCACGTCCGGATCGTCGAACTATTCGAAATCATAAGCAAGGAACTGGGCAACTTGCTCGACCCCGCCGAACTGAGCGGGGGCGTTTTGTTGACCGGAGGGGGCAGCAAGCTTCCCGGAATCGAAATCGTCGCTACCAAAGTGCTCGGTTTGCCCGTACGCAAAGCCACGTTCACACCAGGTATCGATTCGGAACTGGCCACCCCGGAAAACGCCACCGTTCTCGGTCTTCTTCACTATGGATTGGAAGATCACGGGCGTCCTCCCGGGGAAAAGGAAAGTGACGAACAATCACCCGGATTCTTCGGTAAATTGGCCGGCATGGTCGGCATAGGCTGAAGCCAAGCGAAACCTTGAACACCCCAACCTGAAGAGACACCATGAGCCAAGAAAATTTATTCGACCAAGAAACCACCTTTTCACCGGCCAATGAAAACACCGGTATTCGGGCCAAGATCATAGGAGTGGGAGGGGCCGGGGTTTCCCTTGTCGACGGGTTGCGCTTTGATGACTTTCAAGGAGTCGAACACCTTGCCGTGGACGTTGATTCCCGGGCTTTGGCCGACTCGATCGCCTCCGAAAAACTGGCCTTCGGCCGTCGACATACCCGGGGCATGGGAACCGGAGGGGAATACCTGCTCGCCCGCAAGGCCGCCGAGGAAGAAAAAGACGTCATCCGCAAACACCTCGAAGGGGTGGATCTCGTTTTTTTACTGGCCGGCTTGGGAGGAGGAACCGGAGGTGGCGCCGTACCTGTTATCGCCCGTCTCGCCCGGGATGCGGGAGCCCTCGTCTTTGCCTTTGCCCCCTTGCCCTTCAGTTGGGAAAAAGGCCGGCATGCCCAAGCCGAGGAATGCCTCGCCGAACTGCGCAAACACGCCAACGCCGTGGTGCCCCTTCCCAATGATTCGCTTTTGCAAGTCGGAGGACCCGACGCCACCGCCTTGGAATGCTTTGCCGAAGCCGGCCGAAACGTCGGCAAAGGAATTTCGGCCATTTGCTCGTTGGTCTTTCGCAGAGGCATGATCGACGTCGACTACGCCCACCTGCGCAAAGCCTTCAACCGCCGTTCCGGACGCACCCTTTTCGGATACGGGGAAGGGGAGGGGCCCGATGGGATCCGCCACGCCCTGCGCGAACTCATGGTTTGCCCCATGTTGCATTTACCGGACGTTTCGAAAGCCGCCGACGCTCTTCTCATATTGATTACCGGAGGAACGGGAATGGGCATGGCCGCGCTCCAACAAGCCTCCATGGAAATCCGTTCTGAATTCAAAGCCGGCGAACACGTCGTCTTCGGCGCCCACGTCGACGAGAACATGGGCGACCGCGTTCAAATCACCGTGCTGGGAGCCACCGATTTGGAAGCCGGTCTGCCCGCCGCGGACGTCGCCCCCGTTTCCGAGCAAGTCATCTCCGCCTCCCCCAAAGCCAAACGGGCGCACCAATCCAAGCTTGCCTCGCCAAAAGCCAAACCGGAACCCGCCCCCGCAAAAGGCAAAAAAGGAAAAAAAGGCCA
>JAYOII010000381.1:0-3182 GCA_038118685.1 Opitutia bacterium | reverse complement strand
CTCTCTCGCAAACCACGCTATCCTTGTTCAAAACCCGGACAGCAAACCCTAATAACGAAAAAGCAAAGTTGCTGCACTCTAGGATCCTCGTCTTTTTTTGGGGAATCGCCCTGTCCGCCTTTGCCATTGAGCTTAATTCGCTCCGGGGCAACGTCAACGTAGTCAACTTGGCCTTCGGAATGATTTCTTACACAACCGGCCCGATGCTCGGAATGTTCCTTGCGGCTCTCTTCACGCCACAAGCCCGTACCGCAGGGATCGCAATAGGCTTTGCCCTTTCCTTTCTTCTTGTGGCCTACATCCGCCCGGATTTTTACCAAATCCTGATCAATTTCGAAATCCTTTCCGCAAAGGAAGCGGCTTCATGGGGAGGGTTGGCCGAAGACCAGGCCAAACTGAAGCCTATCGTTCACTCTGCCTGGGCTTGGCCGGTAACCGTTTTCATTACATGGGGATGTGGCCTGCTCTTCGCAAAAAAAGCAAAAACTTGAATACTCCATCCCTAAAAAACGTTTTTCCCCAACCGCAAAAGGCGGTCGAGCGATCCGGAACCTTTGCCTTGCCTTCCGTTCCAAACTGGCGGACGGAAGAAAATTCCTTCGAAGAGACAGTCCGTTTTTTTGCCAAACGGATCGGCTTCTCGGAGACACCTGATTCCGGAAACCCTCACCTCGTGGTCCAAAAGGAAATTCTTCCCTGCCCCGAAGCGTATAAATTGAGAATTTCTCCAAATGGCATTACCATTGCCGCGAGTCAAAAAACAGGAATTTTCAGAGCCCTCACCACCCTTTCTCAGTTGATGGAGGGAGAACCTTCCCCCGGAAGTCTCCCCTGCATCGAAGTCGAAGATGGTCCTGTTCTAGTACGAAGAGGTTTCATGCTCGACGTAAGCCGATGCAAGGTTCCCACCATGAAAACAATCTTTGGTCTGATCGACTTGTTGGCCGAACTTCGTTTCAACGAACTGCAACTTTACGTCGAGCACACCTTCGCCTTTCGTGGTCATGAGACAGTCTGGGGGGACGCATCTCCTCTTACGGGCGAAGAAATACGGACAATCGACCAGTACTGCAAGGAGCGCTTCATCGAGCTTGTTCCCAACCTGAACTCGTTCGGTCACTTCGAGAGATGGCTCATGCACGAACCCTACAAGCGCTTGGCCGAATGCCCGGATGGCTTCCGCAGGGAAACCCCATACATCGTTCGAGACCACGGAACCACTCTTAAACCGAATCAATCAAGCCTGGACTTCGTTGACTCTCTGTATTCGGAATACTTGCCGAACTTCAGTTCCGAAAAATTCAACGTCGGCATGGACGAACCTTGGGAGCTTGGACAGGGTTGGAGCAAGAAGGAGATTGAACGAAGAGGCAAGGACAAGGTCTACCTCGATCACCTCGAAGGCATACGCAAACTCGTTGAGAAACATGGAAAGCATATGCAATTTTGGGCCGACGTACTTCTCGAAAAACCGGAAAACGCATCCCTTCTTTCTCCCTCCGCATCACCGATCATTTGGGGCTACGAGGCGAATCACCCATTCGCTTCCCAGGCGGAAACCATCTCTTCATGCGGACTTTCCTACTGCCTGGCTCCGGGGACCGGAACTTGGCGAGGCTTTACCGGACGATGGCAAAATGCCAAAGCCAACGTCGAGTCTGCGGTTCAAAACGCCATCGAACATAAAGCCGAAGGCATCCTCCTGACAAGTTGGGGAGACTGCGGAAACCATCAACCATGGACCGTCCTCTACCCCCCGCTCGTATACGCAGCCCAATTGGCATGGAACGGGAAGCAGCTTGAAGACGGTCAGGTCGCCGATGCGACAAACCGCTTGGTTTTCGGTTGCGCGCCGGAAAGTCCCGCGGAAATCATTCTTGAAATCGGAAAGCTCGATGAGATTGTAGGAGCACGGCTCCCCAACACCAGTTTGTCCTGGTATGTTGTTTTCGAGCCAAAGGGAGACAAACTCGAAAAGTATCTCGACGAAAAACTAAGCAGACGACAAATAGAAAGAGGCTTGAGCTTTCTTCTCGAATCCCGAAAGAAACTCCCCGGCAAGTCAAGGTCGCCCCAGGTAAGCTTGTCGATCGAAGAGGCAAAACTGGGGACCGACCTTTCGATTTTCGCCTTCGAGAAAGCCCTGCGGATTGTTCGGGGGAATGGGTCGGGAAAGTCATCCGACGCGAAACCGATCCTTGAAAAATACGAATCACTCTGGCTTGCCCGAGCACGCCCGGGCGGACTACCCGAGAGCCTCAAAGTTCTCAAAGAAGCTCTGTCTCAAGACCTCTGACCTGAGATTCCCGGAATTTCCGAAGCAATCGCGTCACAGCGCATTCTACCGTCTTGGGTAAGAATCGAAAAGCCGTCGAATTCCCTCATCAACCCCTCCCCTCTGAGTTTTCCAAAAAAAGATCGCACCGGGTCCAGGCAAGCCTCGGAAAGATTGAAGCGGACGGCCAAATCGTTCAGGTTCACGCCTTCGTTCATTCTCAATCCGAACAAGATCGCATCCCCGGCCAAATCAAGATCGCAAACCTCGATATACTCTTCGTAGTCAGGAGTTTTCCCATCCGCCATATTAGTCGACCACTTTTCCAAGTTTGCGGAGTTTTTCCTCCTTACACCCGAGTATTGAGTAGCGGCGCCCGGACCGTAACCGATCCATTCGTTCATTTTCCAGGTATTCAGGTTGTGCAGGCAAGTCCGGCCGGGCCTTGAGAAATTGGAAACTTCATACTGCGGATACCCCAGCCGGGGCAACAGGCTCCATGCCTTCTCGTAAAACTCGGCCTCCCTGTCGACGTCCAACTCGACCTTGCCTTCGGACAAACGCACGTACATGGCCGTATCTTCCTCGAAAGTGAGGCAATAAGTGGAAAGGTGATCGGGTTCCAATTCGGCTGCAGTCCTCAAGTCAAGCTCCCACATGTCCAAGGTCTGCCCGGGAGCGCCGAAAAGCAAGTCCAGGTTAACCCGGAAGACGGCTTTTTCACGGATCATGGAATAAGCGGAGAACACTTTCTCCACTTTATGATGGCGCCCCAAGGACTTCATCATCTCAGAGGAAAAGGTTTGAACGCCAAGGGAAATACGCGTGACTCCTCCTTCGGCAAGAACATCAAGCTTTTCGCTGCTGATTTCTGAAGGAGCCACCTCCACGGTCCACTCGCATCCAT
>JAYOII010000380.1:0-3209 GCA_038118685.1 Opitutia bacterium | reverse complement strand
TCATCCCATCCGCGCCTACGCTTTGTGCGAAGCCTACACCATGACCAAGATCAAGAAATTGGAAGAATTCGCAAAGCGGGCAGCCATTCACGTCATCAAGGGACAAAACGAAAGCGGAGGATGGGCTTACGCGTATGGGAAAGGGGTGGCCGCTCATACCGACCTGTCAGTAACCGGCTGGAACATTCAGGCCCTCAAGGCCGCCGCCCTGACCGGGATTTCGATCGATGGATTGGACGAGGCCATGGACAAAGCGGTCGAGTATACCAAAAAATGTCAGGATCAATCCGGAAAATTTGCTTACAAAATCGGAAGCGGGGGCAAACCTAGCTTGACGGGAACCGGCGTTTTATGTCTTCAGATTTGGAAAAACGCAAAATCGGAAGAAGCCAAAAAAGGCCTCGAATGGATCGTGGCCAACCAAGCAAAGGATTGGAAGAGCGTCAACATTTACGAATGGTACTACCACGCTCAGGCTTGCTTTCAGGCAACCGGCGTATCGGGGGGATCCGGATTCTGGAGAGCATGGAACAAGGATTTCCAGCAGATCGTATGCGGAGCCCAAGCATCCGACGGGCATTGGCCGCATGGAAAGCACTATCATGGAGAATCCGCCATTTACAATACGACGATGACCATTTTGATGCTTGAGGTTTACTATCGGTACATGCCTTCTTCCAAAGTCTGAGAAGTCTTTTCATAACCTTTTGACATGCTCACGTCCGCTCCCTTAGGGTGAGTTCCATGGATCAGCAAGCGGAATACCCCGAAGAACCGATTTACGAACCCGAAGAAGTACATGAGTACGAAGGCGCCACAGTCGCCCCGCCCTTGGAGAGTGCCTTTGGCAAATACCTGAGGGAGTACCGTCTCCTCAACAGTCTGCTTTTGTCCCTCCTCGTCATGATTGTCTTCTTCGTGGCGATGTGGAACTTCATCATCTACGTGGCGATAGGCGGCGAGGGGGATTCCGATTTTTCCGACGGGGGAGCGGCTCCCGCTCAACAGCAGCAGGAAAAGCAAAAAGTCGTCAAATTGATGCAGCGGCAGCAAAAAACTCCGCCCACCGCCCAACAAACCTTCCGGACCACCGCAATCTCGGACATCACCCTGCCCGACTTCAACGAACTCGACGTCAAGGACTTGTCCCCCGTGGTAAACGCCGCAGCGCCCTCGACCGGAAACGTCGGGACGAACAACGACGCCATGAAGAGCGCCCTCAAGGGCATTGGCTTGTCGCTTCCGAAAACCATGCAACAACGTTGCGACCCCAAGAAAAGACTGGCTCGCTTGCGTTCGGGCGGAGGGAAGGAAATGACTGAAACGGCCATCATCCGAGGACTCGATTGGCTCAAGGCCAACCAGGATCCCGAAGGATCATGGGGAGGAAAGGACAAGGACGGGGAGGGCAATCCAAAGGCAACAAACAAAGACGCCATGACGGGCATGGCTCTGCTTGCTTTCTTAGGGCACTGCGAGCTACAGGATTCACCTGACTATGGACCAACCGTTCAAAAAGCGATTAATTTCCTTACTTCCACCCCTCCCGACAAGCCAGTCGGAGGTGGCAACACTGGTTCCTATTCTCATCCCATCCGCGCCTACGCTTTGTGCGAAGCCTACACCATGACCAAGATCAAGAAATTGGAAGAATTCGCAAAGCGGGCAGCCATTCACGTCATCAAGGGACAAAACGAAAGCGGAGGATGGGCTTACGCGTATGGGAAAGGGGTGGCCGCTCATACCGACCTGTCAGTAACCGGCTGGAACATTCAGGCCCTCAAGGCCGCCGCCCTGACCGGGATTTCGATCGATGGATTGGACGAGGCCATGGACAAAGCGGTCGAGTATACCAAAAAATGTCAGGATCAATCCGGAAAATTTGCTTACAAAATCGGAAGCGGGGGCAAACCTAGCTTGACGGGAACCGGCGTTTTATGTCTTCAGATTTGGAAAAACGCAAAATCGGAAGAAGCCAAAAAAGGCCTCGAATGGATCGTGGCCAACCAAGCAAAGGATTGGAAGAGCGTCAACATTTACGAATGGTACTACCACGCTCAGGCTTGCTTTCAGGCAACCGGCGTATCGGGGGGATCCGGATTCTGGAGAGCATGGAACAAGGATTTCCAGCAGATCGTATGCGGAGCCCAAGCATCCGACGGGCATTGGCCGCATGGAAAGCACTATCATGGAGAATCCGCCATTTACAATACGACGATGACCATTTTGATGCTTGAGGTTTACTATCGGTACATGCCTTCTTCCAAAGTCTGAGAAGTCTTTTCATAACCTTTTGACATGCTCACGTCCGCTCCCTTAGGGTGAGTTCCATGGATCAGCAAGCGGAATACCCCGAAGAACCGATTTACGAACCCGAAGAAGTACATGAGTACGAAGGCGCCACAGTCGCCCCGCCCTTGGAGAGTGCCTTTGGCAAATACCTGAGGGAGTACCGTCTCCTCAACAGTCTGCTTTTGTCCCTCCTCGTCATGATTGTCTTCTTCGTGGCGATGTGGAACTTCATCATCTACGTGGCGATAGGCGGCGAGGGGGATTCCGATTTTTCCGACGGGGGAGCGGCTCCCGCTCAACAGCAGCAGGAAAAGCAAAAAGTCGTCAAATTGATGCAGCGGCAGCAAAAAACTCCGCCCACCGCCCAACAAACCTTCCGGACCACCGCAATCTCGGACATCACCCTGCCCGACTTCAACGAACTCGACGTCAAGGACTTGTCCCCCGTGGTAAACGCCGCCGCACCCTCGACCGGAAACGTCGGGACGAACAACGACGCCATGAAGAGCGCGCTCAAAGGCATCGGCTTGTCGCTGCCCAAAACCATGCAACAACGTTGCGACCCCAAGAAAAGGCTGGCCCGCTTGCGCTCGGGAGGAGGGAAGGAAATGACCGAAGCGGCCATCATCCGCGGACTCGATTGGCTCAAGGCCAACCAAGATCCCGAGGGATCATGGGGAGGAAAGGACAAGGACCCGGAGGGCAACCCAAAGGCAACGGATAAAAACGCCATGACTGGCATGGCCCTGCTTGCCTTTTTAGGACACTGCGAGCTACAGGATTCGCCCGACTATGGACCAACCGTCCAAAAAGCCATCAAATTCATAACTTCCACCACTCCTGAACCCAAAATCAACGGCGGTGCCGGTTCCTATTCTCACCCCATCCGCACCTATGCTTTGTGCGAAGCCTACACC
>JAYOII010000379.1:0-3212 GCA_038118685.1 Opitutia bacterium | reverse complement strand
GTGACGAGCAATACGCGAAGTTGGTTGCGGAGAAACTTCACAAGGAAGTCACCGACGAGCGTGAGGGCAAGGAAGATGCGCTCAAGAAGTTCGGGAAGCCTGAAATATGGCCTCCTATCCAAGAATACAGAAATTTTCTCAAGCAAAAGGGGTATGTATTCAAGCTTCAGGGCTTGGGTATTTCAATCTATGACTCTACACGCGTGATTCTGGGAAAAGTTCTCGAGCCGGTGCATTTGCAACTCTTGCTCAAGAACATTCCGGCCGTTCCCTACAGAAGTGAGGAGCTAGCTTATGAGCCAAGGTTGGCAAATATTTTTTGGACACAGGTGAACAATGCGGTCAAGGCGCAGATTGACGCGAGCATCAGGCTCCCTCGTCGCTACGAGGACGCAACGGCCGCCGAGGACCTGCGGCGCTTGTTTGACTTTCTTGAGTTTATGATTCGAGCGGAGAGGGCCTTCGGATTTACCGACGGGGAGGGCCTTTACGGGAACATGCAGGAAAATCGACTTTTGTTGTCTTCGGTGATCAACGAGAAATCGACTTTTCGTATGCTTCAGAATCAGCTCAAACAGAACTCGGAGGCGGTCAACCTTGAGTTCGCCAGACGCTACCAGATCTTTAGCTCGTTTGAGAAAGAGCTGCCTCGCTACGAGCTACTCAAGTCCGCTGACCTGAGGTTGTACTCCAACCTCTTTTCCAAGGAAGATACTTACCTTGCCCTTCAAAAGCATGCTACTTCCAAGCAAACTGAGAATGCCACCGGTGCTCAGGCCATGCTCGCCGAGGCTACAAAAAGGATGTCCAATCCCAAGCTTTCCTTCGATGCAATGAATGATTTCGTCAAGGGGGTTCCTTGGACCTTGGCCGTTTACAAAAGGGGCTCTCAGGGAGAATTCGAGAAGGAAAGCGATTTTTTGCGGTTGAGCCCGCCTCAATTACAATAATGAACTTTTAAGCTGTGAATATCGATCGACTCATTGACCGAATTGAAAAAGCTCTCCGCGAGGAGAGCACGACCGATCCCGTTTACCACGCCCTGGCCAAGGAATACGCAAAGTATCGAACTCAGATCGACGAGCGGCTCGAGCATTGCGTTACCCTGATTAGATCAGGCAAGGACTTTGCCGCCCGCGAGCTTGCGGAGCAACCGCCCGACGTGTTGACCTTGATGGAGAAACTCTCCTTTTCCAATGATGGCAAATGGCGTTCCGTTTGCGAAGAGAAAGGATTGTACGTCGGACCCAATTGGGCGGACGAGCACGTTGATTTGCTCAATGGCCTCTATGACAAGGAGATCACGGAGGACAGTCCGCTTTTTCGGGAGTATCGGACGGCCGCTCGCAGTCGGGACGAGGAGAAGACCTTCAAAATCCTTAAGATGATTCTGAAGGCCAACCCCGATCACGCATCCGCGAAGAGACATTTCGGACAGCTAAGCGTCAAGATTCAGGAAAACAAGATCAGGGAGTTGGACTCGCTTGTACAAGCCGGCCGGGAAGCCGAGTTTCTCGACCTTATTTTGGATATCGAGGAAACCGATTGGGTCGTCCCTCCCAAGGGTGACCAATGGGAGAACGCCCTTGCGGTTCGGGTAGGGGTCGAGCGGCGAAACGCAAAACTGCGTCTGGAGGAAATTCTGGTCGAGTTGGCTTCCTTCCGCTCGGCCGACGATTGGAAAGGATCCCTGGCTTTGGTCGGGGAGTTCTTTAACTTGGCTCAGGAGCATGGTCTTGAAGGAGAGTTGGATGCGGATGACATCAACGTCTACAACGAGTACAAGGAATGGGCCGAGGAATTGGCCGATGAAGCCAAAGCGGAGCGGGAATTGGAAGGAATGGTTTCAAATTTCAAGAACAGGTTGGCGGAGATGCAGCAACTTGAGGTTGCCGGCGGAAAAAATCTCGAAACCTACCTGGCTGAACAAAATGAACTGAGGAAATTCAGGCAGGATTTTCAAGACATTGGAAAGTCGCTTTCCGCAGAGATCATGATGGATCTGCAAAAGGCTGAGAATCAGATTAAGAACCGGATTCAAAGACTGCGTGGACGAACCAAAATGCTCTGGTTCTTGGGAGTGGCGTTTTTCCTTTTCACGGTAGCTTCGGCAGTCGGAGCTTGGGTCTATTTCGATGGACCTAGGAAAGCCAGGAACGAAGCGGAAAGAATTGTTACGAACGAGGAATATACCCCTGGCCAGAGATGGGACGCGTTGTCCGGTTATTCCGCTAAATTCCCCACTGATTGGCGGGGGATCGATTACCTTCAGGACGAGGACGTGAAGAGGGACCTCGGAAACGCCCTGACCAAGGTATTCGATGATGCATCCAAAAACTTGGCTTCCGAAGATCAGAAAAAGTTTCTCTTGAAGACTCAGGACAGGGCGTTGCTTTTCATGACCAAAGAAGACGTGGAAACCAAGCGGGGGGAAATCGTTGCCGCCATGTGCGACCGAATATTGGCCCAGGCGAACCAAGAATTCGAGGCCAAGACAGCCAAGGATTTCTTGGAACTCTTCGAGGATCCACCGCGAATCCGCAGGGACGAAAAAGGCAACCCTTTGCCGCTTAAAAACGTCGATTTTTATCGTTTTCAGGAAAACGATTTGGTTTTGGACAAGTTGCAGGACATCGCCGCGGTCTTGGCCCGGATGGAAGACAGCAACGATCGGATGAAGGAGCGTTTTGACTCTCTCAAGCAAAAGATCGACCGATTTGACAGAGAGGTGCTCATTGCCTGGAAGAAGTTCAGGGACACCGAGGAAGTCGATCATGGCATTCTGGCTCAGGAGAAGTATCTGGACGGCCTGGACACCGAAACCCGTGAATTTTCAGGCTCGGAGGCGGTGGACCCGAATGATTACCGGGAGGTGAGGGATGCCCTTCGCGACCTGCGAAAGACTTGGAGAAGTTTTTCCAAGGAAGTCGAAAGCAAATCAGGATCTCAGATCGATACCTTGCTCAATGAGGCCGAGGCGATCGGCAATTCCGTCTCGAGATTCGAAATGTCCGAGAGGCCCGGCAAGATAAAGGAAATGGGGGAAGTGCTTGAGCGGGTGACCCAAATTAACAAAAGCGCATCCGATCAAATGCGGATGAATTCCACTCAGGAGCGCAGACTTGGAAGATTGCTCGAGATGCGAAACGAGATTCTTGACAAGATCAAGAAAGCCGGTGATGCGACGGCTGGCACGGGTTCGGCCAATAGTA
>JAYOII010000378.1:0-3238 GCA_038118685.1 Opitutia bacterium | reverse complement strand
CTTGGCCAAAGGTGAACGTCAGGCCCTTAAGATTGTTATCGATTTCAGTGAGAAGAACGCATCCTGACAATTAATTTAGCCTGAAGCGCGCCAGGTACCATTGACTCGGATCGGTCCGCGGATAGGATAGTTTGGCTCATTGAGAAAGACATTCACAAATTACGCATACAAGGCATTGCTTTTGCCTACGATTCTTTGCGCCCTCGTCCATTCCTCGAGAGCCGGGGTGGAAGACATGCAAAAAATCTTCGAGCGATCCAGGAACCACTGGTCGTTCCAACCGATTCAAGACCCTCGCGTCCCTCCGGTTCCGCCAAACGGTCATTCGATCGATGCCTTTGTTTTGGCCCGATTGAAACCGAATGGACTCAACTTCGCCAAACCGGCCGACCGCCAAACCCTGATTCGCCGTTTGTATCATGATCTGCTTGGGCTCAAACCTAGTTTTCCGCAGGTACAGGCCTTTGTCGCGGATCGAGATCCGCAAGCCTATGCCAACTTGGTGGATGATTTGCTGGCCTCCCCCAGATTCGGAGAAAGGTGGGGAAGGCATTGGTTGGACATTGCCCGCTACGCGGATACCAAAGGATATCTTGCGGGCGGGGAAAGCCGGGCGTTTCCCTACGCTTACACTTACCGCGATTGGGTGATTAAAGCCTTAAACAAGGATCTCCCCTACGATGAATTCGTTCGTAAACAACTTGCGGCTGACTTTATCACCGATCAACCCAACGACCCGGATCTTGCCGCCCTTGGCTTTCTCACCACAGGGCCTGTTTTTCTCAACCGCAGGCAACTCATCATCGATGACCAAATCGATCTGGTGACACGTGGATTGATGGGATTCACCGTTGCCTGCGCCCGATGCCATGATCATTTCCATGATCCTATCCCCACCGATGATTATTATTCACTCTATGGAATTTTCGATGCTTCCACCAAACCCGGGAAGTTCCCATTAATCGGAAAACCGGACGAAAACTCCACTGCCTACCTTGAATTCAAAAAGAAACTCAATGAACTGCAGGACAAAGTAGATCATTTTCTGCAATCCAAACTTGATCTCGTTCAATCTCAAGAAGGCATCGAACAATACGTCAAATTATCACTTGATGCCTATGAGACCCCTAAGAACGACTTCGAAGCCTTGGCAGGAAAGCGAAAACTCTATCCAAAACTGGCCAACCGTTGGAGGGATTATCTCAAAGGAAAGGAGAAAGCCGGACAGAGCTTCCTCAAGCCAATGTTGGCCTTTGCGAAATCCAAGTCAAGGGAAGAGCTTTACAAGAAATGGAAGTCATCCGAACAAGCTGCCTTCCCATCGTTTTTACGAAAGAAAATCAAGGAAAACAAAACGGCTCAACTTACGGATCTCATTTCTTGGTATGCGGAGGCCTTGCGCCATTCGCTGATTCAATCGAAGACGGCCAAGGAAAAAAAGGGGCTGGTCTTCGCCGTTTCGGCAAAGGGTTTTCCCGCCAATATAAAATTGGAGGAAGTCGAGAGGTATTTCAGTCAAAAAGACCGTAATCATAAAAACAACCTCCGAAAAAAAGTGGCAACTCATGAAGCCACTCATCCGGGTGCTCCACCTAGGGCAATGTCCCTTGTAGACAAACAAAACATTCAGGAACCTTATGTTTTTTTGCGTGGGAATTTTGGCACCCGCGGAGATCGTGTCCCCCGTCGCTTTCCCGTCGCTCTTTCCCCCAGCGGAGTGGAAAGAAGAAACTACACTCAGGGGAGCGGGCGACTGGAATTGGCGGAGTCGATCCTCGATCCATCCAACCCCTTGACGTCCCGGGTGATGGCAAACCGAATTTGGAAGCATCTTGTTGGAAAAGGGATCGTCCGTACACCCAGTGATTTTGGATTGATGGGAGAAACACCAACCCATCCCGAGTTACTCGATCATTTGGCCAAGTCTTTCATGGAAAATGGTTGGAGTATTAAAAAGCTGATTCGCACCATTGTTTTGAGCAAGACCTACCGCCAAGAATCTCGAAAGCTTCCAACCAAAGACCCCGACAATCTTTATCTGTCCTCAATGAATCGAAAACGGCTGAATTTCGAAGCAATGAGGGACGGCATGCTTCAAGCATCCGGAGAACTCGACTTGACCATGCGCGGACCCTCCCAAAAACTGCACTCCAAGCCCTATTCAAAACGAAGAGCAGTCTATGGTTACGTGGATCGGCAGAATATTTCCCCGACACTCAACTCCTTTGATTTTGCCAACCCCAACATCCATGCCCCCCAGCGGGTTGAGACTACGGTTCCTCAGCAGGCTCTGTTCGCATTCAACCACCCGTTTGTAATCGAAAGGTCCGCCACCTTGGCAAAGAAAGCATTCGAATCCAACACCGGCAATCCGTCCTCCCAGGTTGAATTTCTTTATCGCAAGATTCTGTCTCGCAAACCAACGAAGGAGGAAAGCAAACTAGGGGCGGAATTCCTCGGTTCCGATGCGGAACTTGCCAACCTCGAGGATCTCGCGCAAGCTTTACTCGTGTCCAATGAATTCTTCTTCACCGACTGATGGGCCCTTTTTCACATAGCTCAAACCTTCCCAGAAGACATTTCCTCGCGAGTTGCGGGATGGGAATGGGTTTGTCCGCGCTTGCTCCATTACTCCATGGACGTGGGAATCCGATGTTTCCCAAAGGCCCTCATTTTACACCCAAGGCCAAAAGGGTGATCCATTTGTTCATGAACGGCGGACCGTCTCACGTCGATACTTTCGACCCCAAGCCCGAACTGGCCAAATGGCATGGAAAGATTCTACCTGATGAACACCGCTTAAGCACCGAACGCAAAACCGGGGCTGCCTACAAGTCTCCCTTTGCGTTCAAGAAGTACGGTCAATCCGGATTGCCCGTAAGCGACTTGTTTCCTCACGTAGCCAAGCATGCCGACGATCTTTGCGTAATCCGTTCCATGCGCGCGGACGTGCCCAACCACGAACCATCCCTCATGTTGATGAACTGCGGAGACGGCAGGTTGGTTCGCCCGAGCATGGGTTCTTGGATCACCTACGGTCTGGGAACTGAAAACCAAAACCTACCCGGTTTCGTGGTCCTCTGCCCAAACGGATATCCCATCACTGAAACTCAAAATTGGCGTTCCGCATTCTTGCCGGGCATTTATCAGGGTACCTACGTCAATCCGGCGAAAAAGGCAGAGGAAGCAATCATCCCCAACCTGAACCCGGCGCGATCAAGCGCACGCCAATCAAAGC
>JAYOII010000377.1:0-3243 GCA_038118685.1 Opitutia bacterium | reverse complement strand
GGCTTGCCGTGTTCGCCCGCCAATTCGGCAAGAGGACGGGTGGCATCGCGAAGGGAAAAATCAATCACCAAGTCACAGTCCGCGATCAATCCGGCCGGGTCGTCTCCCAGGTCGACCGGGTGGGTGATCCGGCAACCATGATCCTCCGCAATCGAGGAAATGGCTTGGCCCATCCTGCCTTTGGCTCCGCTGAGTAAGATTTTCAATGACATGACGAATGGAGTTTAGAGATTCAGGGACTCGGCGATCTTGCCCAAAAGTTCCGAATTTTGCCGGGATGGGGGGGTGAGGGGCAA
The DNA here is from genome assembly GCA_038118685.1 of Opitutia bacterium. Taxonomy (GTDB): domain Bacteria; phylum Verrucomicrobiota; class Verrucomicrobiia; order Opitutales; family Seribacteraceae; genus Seribacter. Next base: position 2,947 of record JAYOII010000377.1, on the reverse strand, counting down.
GCGAACTTGAGCTGAGGAAATGAGGCCTTTCGTCTCCATGAGTGTTTTGACCGGCACCGGGTTTGGTTCGCAAAACAGGTCGTTGAAGAGCCGATAGTGTTCGAGGTGGATGCGTCTTGCTTGTTCATAGTCTCCCGAAAGGGCTAGCCGAACTAATTCGCCGACAACGGATGGCATGAGGTTTGATGCCACGCTGATCACACCCTTTGCCCCGCAAGCCATGAAGGGGAGGGTGAGTCCGTCGTCGCCCGACAAGGTGACAAAGTCATCCCCGAGGGCACATGCGGTTTCCGAAACCTTCGACGATCGCCCGCCTGCTTCCTTGAGGGCGCAAACATGGGGATACTTCTCGTGAAGACGGGCTACCGTGGGGGTGGAGATTTCGATTCCGCATCGGGAGGGAATGGAGTATAGGACAATCGGCTTTTGCGTTCGTTCGGCCAAGGCTCCGAAATGGGCGAGCAGTCCTTCCTGACTAGGCTTGTTGTAGTAGGGAGCCACAAGTAGAAATCCGTCCGCCCCCGCCTTGTCCGCCTCTTCGGTCAGGTGGATGGCTTCCCTGGTCGAGTTTGCGCCGGTTCCCGCTATGACTGGAATCTTGCCGTCCACTTGGGCAACCGTTTCCCGAATGACCTGGAGGTGTTCCTCTTTGGAGAGGGTAGGGGATTCTCCGGTGGTGCCGCACGGCACGACTCCGGAAATCCCCGAATCCAACTGTCTGGCCACGAGGCTTTCCAAGTCCGCATAGGAGACGGCCCTGTCTTTCATGGGTGTGATGAGAGCAGTGTGCGCTCCGTGAAGTAGTTTCTTGTCCATTTTAGATAAATATGTGAGAAAGAGTGTTCCCGCGTTTATTTCTCTTGTCCTTTCTCGACAGGAAATTTTGAGTGGTCAACTTTTTAATGGTGGAAACACAAAGGATTCGTAATTTTTGTATCATCGCTCACGTCGATCATGGCAAGACAACCTTGTCCGATCGGCTCCTCGAGCGTACCCGTACCGTCATGGCCCGAGAGATGAAGGATCAACTTCTCGACTCCATGGACCTGGAGCGCGAACGCGGCATCACCATCAAGTGCCACCCGGTTTCGATGACCTATTGCGCCCAAGACGGAAAAGAATACTTGTTCAATTTGATCGACACGCCCGGTCACGTCGATTTCTCCTATGAAGTTTCCAGAAGTCTGGCGGCTTGCGAAGGCGCCTTGCTTTTGGTCGATGCGTCGCAGGGAGTCGAGGCCCAGACTTTGGCAAACGCGCAACTTGCGGATGCTCAGGGATTGGATATCATTCCCGTGATCAACAAGGTGGATTTGCCGAGCGCCGACGTCGACCGGGTGTCCAAGCAAATCGAGGATATCCTTGCCATTCCCGCCGAGGATGCCATCCAGGCAAGCGGAAAGTCGGGCATTGGAGTAGACGAGATTCTGGAAGCGGTGGTTCATCGTTTGCCTCCGCCGAGGTGGACCGAGCATCCGAAACCGAGGGCCCTGGTCTTCGATAACCAATTCGACGCATTCAAGGGTGTGATTTGTTATGTCCGCGTGTTTTCGGGGCAATTTCCGAAGAACGGGAGTCTTGTCCTGATGAGCGACTCGAGGAAGACTCAGATCAAGGAACTCGGAAAGTTCTGCCCCCAACCGGTTCCGCACGAAACTCTCGTCGAGGGGGAGGTCGGTTACGTGGTGACGGGCATACGGGACGTAGCGGAGATCAAAATCGGGGATACCCTCACCCTTGCCGAGTCCGCAGCCGAGGAGATGCTCCCCGGATACAAGGAGGTTCGTCCTATGGTTTTCAGCGGACTTTACCCGATCGACACCTCGGATTACGAGAAACTCAAGAAGAGCGTGGGCAAACTTCGCCTGAATGACGCCGCCTTTACCTTCCAATCCGAGACATCCGTTGCCCTGGGTTTTGGGTTCAGGTGCGGTTTTCTCGGACTGTTGCACATGGAGATCGTTCAGGAGCGGCTCCGCAGGGAATACGATATCGATTTGATATCGACCTATCCCAGCGTGGTCTATCGGGTGCACCTGACCGCAGGCGGAGTTCTGGAGGTCGACAACCCCCTTGAATTGCCTGACGTGACCGAGGTTCTGAAAATCGAGGAACCCACGATTCTTGCCCGCATTCACGCCCCGAACAACTCGATCGGGGATCTTTTGGCTCTGGTTACCGAAAAGAGAGGAACTTGCAGTGATACCGAAACCATTGACGAGACCCGCGTGATGATGACCTGCCATCTGCCGCTTAACGAAATTCTGGTCGACTTCAACGACCGGTTGAAGAGCGTTACTCATGGATACGGTTCGATGGATTACGACATGAGCGACTACGTCGAGTCTTCGCTCGTCCGCATGGAGATCCTTGTCAACGCCGAGCCGGTGGATGCTTTTTCCACCATCGTGCATCGTGACAAGGCGGAAGCTCGGGGCAGGGCGCTCTGCGCCAAACTCAAGGACATTCTTCCCCGGCAGCTTTTCAAAATAGCCTTGCAGGCCGCAGTGGGAGGAAAGGTGATTGCCCGGGAAACCATAAGCGCAATGAGGAAGGACGTGACGGCCAAGTGTTATGGAGGGGACATAAGCAGAAAAAGAAAATTGCTTGAGAAGCAAAAGGAAGGCAAAAAGCGAATGAAGCAGATAGGAAACGTGAACATTCCCCAGGAAGCCTTCGTACAGATTTTAAAAAGTTCGAGCTGAACGCATATTTTTCAATGACATCCGAAAAAAAAGCCACCCGATCCCAAAAGAAAGGAGCGAAGGAAATCCTTCGTCTCGGTCTGAAGGCATTGTCTTACCGGCGCGACCTTCTTTCAGGAGATGAATTGGACGCGTTTAGTTCGACTTGCGCGGCTTTGCAAGAAAGTTTGTCAACAAAATCCGTAACCGGCGTACAGCTGGAAGAGAAGGCCAAGGCGGTCGACGAGGCTTTGCAAAAGTCA
>JAYOII010000376.1:0-3247 GCA_038118685.1 Opitutia bacterium | reverse complement strand
TCCCCCGGGACCAATCCCCTCCTCGACGGCAGCTCGGGTGGCATGCAAGGCGTCTTCTACACGAGCTTTCTTTTCCTTCATTTCAGGCTCGGTTGCCGCGCCAACGTTGATCACGGCAACACCACCGGCCAACTTGGCCAAGCGCTCTTGCAATTTTTCGCGATCATAGTCGGAAGTGGTTTCTTCGATTTGACGACGAATTTGTTTTACGCGTCCTTGAATTTCAGATGCCTTTCCGGAACCCTCTACAATAACGGTGTTTTCCTTGTCAACCGATATGCGCTTGGCACGGCCGAGATCGGAAAGCTGAATGTTTTCCAGCTTGATTCCAAGATCTTCGGTGATGCACTGCCCACCGGTAAGGATAGCGATGTCACGGAGCATTTCCTTGCGACGATCACCAAAGCCAGGAGCTTTGACCGCGCAAGCGTTCAATGTGCCGCGAAGCTTGTTCACAACAAGTGCCGCGAGAGCCTCGCCCTCGACGTCTTCCGCAATGATAAGAAGAGCTTTGCCTTGCTTGGAAACCAATTGCAAAACAGGAAGCAAATCATTCAACGCGGTGATCTTCTTTTCGTTGATAAGGATGTAGCAATCCTCAAGCACGGCTTCCATGGTGTCGTTGTTGGTGCAGAAGTAAGGACTCAAGTAACCTTTGTCGAACTGCATGCCTTCCACAACGTCGAGAGTGGTCTCGATGCTCTTGGCCTCTTCGACGGTAATGGTTCCGTCCTTGCCGACCTTGTCCATTGCGTCCGCGATGATCTCGCCGATTTCTCCATCCCAGTTGGCGGAGACGGTAGCAACTTGTCGGACTTCTTCGCGATCGGAAACTTTCTTGCTGTCACGAAGCAACTTGCCGACGCCAGCCTCAACTGCCTTGTCGATGCCGCGCTTCAAGTATACCGGATTCGCTCCTGCGGCAACGTTCTTGAGTCCTTCGCGATAAACCGAAGCAGCCAGAACAGTCGCAGTAGTCGTGCCGTCACCAGCCAAGTCCGAAGTCTTGGAAGCCACTTCACGCACCATTTGTGCGCCCATGTTTTCATAGGGATCCTGAAGTTCGATCTCCTTGGCAACGGTTACACCGTCCTTGGTTACGGTCGGGGAACCGAATTTCTTGTCAATGAGCACGTTCCGGCCCTTGGGTCCGAGCGTTACGCTCACTGCGTCGGCGAGTGTCGTTACGCCTTTGAGGGCTTTTTTGCGAGCTGGTTCGTCGAATAATATTTGCTTAGCCATTTCTGTAATTTCTTAGTTGTTTATGAATTGTAAGTGAAAAGCCTTATCCAACGATTCCGAGGATATCGTCTTCACGAACGAGTTGATATTCAACGTCGTCGATCTTGACCTCGGTACCACCGTATTTGCTGATCAGCACTCGATCTCCTTTTTTGACTTGAAAGCCCACGGCGTTGCCGTCGTCGTCTTTCTTGCCCGTTCCAAGAGCCACTATTTCGGCTTCTTGAGGCTTTTCCTTTGCTGAGTCAGGAATGATAATCCCGCCCTTTACTTGCTCGTCTTCATCGACGTACTTGACCAAGACGCGATCTCCCAACGGTGTTATTTTTGGTTTGCTCATATTCCTTTTTTTTTGGGTTAGTTTAACTATTGAGGTTTGAAACCCCTCACGCCTTCACGTCGAGGGATCGAAAAAACAAATCAGCTCTTCTCTTTTTCGTCGTCCACAACCTCGAAATCCGCATCGACAATGTCATCTTCCTTCTTGCTGGATTGGTTGGATTGGGAATCGGAGGAACCCTCGGCTTGTGCACTCCCATCGGGTGAAGCACCGGCGGCGGAGGCACCCTGCTTGTAAGCTTCTTGCCCAAGCTCCTCAAAACTCTTCTGCAACGAGTCCTTGGTGGACTTGAGTTCACTCAAGCTGGCATCGGATTTCTCCAAAGTTTTCTTGGCATCCGAAAGGAGATCAGCCACCTTGCCCTTGAGATCGGCCGGGGCCTTGTCGCCCAACTCTTCGAGTTGCTTCTCACTTTGGTACACCATCGAGTCCAATTCATTACGAACCTGAACAAGTTCCTTCTTTTCTTTGTCCTGCTCCGCAAACTTCTCCGCTTCCTTGCGTAGTCGATCCACTTCCTCATCGTCCATGCTGGAAGAACCGGAAATGGTAATTTTTTGATCCTTGCCCGTTCCCTGGTCCTTTGCCGTCACGTTAAGAATTCCATTTGCATCGATATCAAAGGTTACCTCGATCTGGGGCGTCCCACGAGGAGCAGGGGCGATGCCGTCCAGCTTGAAAGTGCCCAAGATTTTGTTATCTTGAGACATCGAACGCTCCCCTTGCAAAACAACGATGTCTACGGCAGGCTGATTGTCGGCTGCCGTAGAGTAGACTTCGGATTTCTTTGTCGGAATAGTCGTGTTGCGCTCAATCATGGCAGTGGAAACACCGCCCGCCGTTTCGATTCCCAAAGTAAGAGGGGTTACGTCCAACAAGAGAACGTCGTTTACGTCTCCCTGCAAAACAGCGCCTTGAACAGCTGCCCCGATGGCAACCACTTCATCCGGGTTGACTCCTTGGTGCGGATCTTTTCCACCAAGCTCTTTGGCAAGTTCGATTATTTTGGGACTTCGGGTCATGCCGCCGACCAAAACCAAGTTCCCGACATCCCCGATACTAAGACCGGAATCCTTCAGGCACGCCTCGAAGGGGGCCTTGGTTCGAGCATAAAGATCATCACAAATCTGCTCGAGCTTTGATCGTGACAAAGTCACGTTCAGGTGCTTCGGACCGGACGCATCGGCCGTGATGAAAGGCAAGTTGATTTCAGTGGATTGAGAAGAGGACAAGGACATTTTTGCTTTTTCAGCTTCTTCCTTGAGACGTTGCATCGCCATGGCATCGGACGAAAGATCAATTCCTTGCTCGGACTTGAATTCGGAAATCAGCCAATCGATGATTTTCTGATCCCAATTATCCCCCCCCAACTGGGTGTCACCATTGGTGGCCTTTACTTCGAAAACACCCTCTGCAATCTCTAGTATGCTGATATCGAAGGTACCACCACCAAGGTCATAAACCGCTATCGTCTCTTCTCCTTTTTTATCTAGACCATAGGCCAAGGAAGCAGCAGTAGGTTCGTTTATGATGCGCTCGACCTCCAAACCGGCAATCGCTCCCGCATCCTTGGTTGCCCTTCTTTGATCATCGTTGAAATAAGCGGGAACGGTAATGACGGCCTTGGTGACGGGTTCGCCCAAGTAGGCTTCTGCATCCGACTTG
>JAYOII010000375.1:0-3260 GCA_038118685.1 Opitutia bacterium | reverse complement strand
TTCTCCCAAGCATGCGATTGTTATCGAAACGCAATGCAAAGGCGAACTTAGAGAATGTCCGATATGTTACCGGCTCCGATTGTTTTTCCGCCTTCTCTAATCGCAAAACGTTGACCAGCTTCCATCGCTATTGATTTCTGAAGGTCTATGGTAACGCTCAAATTGTCTCCTGGCATTACCATCTCGACACCCTCGGGAAGTTCGACGACTCCGGTAACGTCGGCAGTACCAAAGAAAAACTGCGGGCGGTAACCCTTGAAAAACGGCGTGTGGCGCCCACCTTCTTCTTTGTTCAAAACATAAATTTGAGCCTTTGCCTTGGTATGGGGTTTAATACTGCCCGGGGCAGCGATTACATGACCTCTCTGAATGTCGGATTTCTCAACGCCACGAAGCAAAATTCCGACATTGTCTCCTGCTTGACCTTCGCCAAGTTCCTTGCGAAACATTTCGACTCCGGTGCAGGTGGTTGTGCGTGATTCACCCAATCCTACAATCTCCACTTCTTCTCCGACTTTGACCATGCCTCTTTCGATGCGACCAGTTGCCACGGTTCCCCGACCTGTGATCGTGAAGACATCCTCCACGGACATGAGGAGGGGTTTGTCAACGTCACGCACGGGCTCGGCTATCTCGCTATCAACGGCATCCATGAGCTTCTGAATGGCTGGGAGGCCCAATTCGCCTTCATCATCCTCGAGAGCTTTCGTTGCTGAACCGCGAACGATTTGGGCCTTGTCACCATCAAATTCGTATTTGCTCAGCAAGTCACGAATCTCCATGTCGACAAGTTCGACCAATTCTTCGTCGTCACCAGACATCAAGTCGCATTTGTTTAGGAAAACAACCAAATTAGGAACATCGACCTGACGAGCCAAAAGGATGTGCTCTCTTGTCTGAGGCATTGGGCCGGTGGTCGCATCAACCACGAGAATTGCACCGTCCATTTGGGCAGCTCCGGTGATCATGTTCTTGACGAAATCAGCGTGACCCGGACAGTCGACGTGAGCATAGTGACGGGACTCGGTTTCATATTCGACGTGGGAAACCGCAATCGTAACAATCTTCTTGTCATCACGAACCGTTCCACCTTTTGCGATATCCGCATAAGTCTTTACCTCGGCAAGACCCTGTCTTGCCTGAGCGTGAAGGATCGCCGTGGTGAGTGTCGTCTTGCCATGGTCGACGTGACCGATGGTGCCTACATTTACATGAGGTTTTGTGCGCTGGAACTGTTCTTTGGCCATTGATTTGACTAGGTTGAGTGTTATGTGGAGCCCACGAGCGGATTTGAACCGCCGACCTCGTCCTTACCAAGGACGCGCTCTACCGACTGAGCTACATGGGCGGAGGCATGGGGTTAATTTTGAGAAAAGCGTTTCAGAGTAGATTATGTTACGAGTATGTCAAGCAAAACGATTGGAAAATGGTAACGGCGAACATTGACGCCATTTTTGAGTATCATTATTTCCTTGAGTTTTTGACGAAAAAGAAAGATGTTGTTTTTTTTTGCGGGCGTAGCTCAGTTGGTAGAGCACCACCTTGCCAAGGTGGATGTCGAGGGTTCGAATCCCTTCGCCCGCTCCAATTCCCTAGTTTTTGGCAAACAGAGTGGAAATTTTATCCCCTAGCTCAGGTACGCAAGCAGAAAGATCAATTGCTTCGTTTTTGCCGAAGTCAACAATCTTGGCTCCTGCTCCTTTGACGATGGGAATTATCGGCAAGATGTCACAAGGCTTCAGGTCAAGGTCAAACATAGCGTCCGCTTTTCCCGCGCAAAGCAGGTAATAGCCATAGCAATCACCCCAAGTCCTGAAGCTTGCTCCGCTTTCTCTCAATCGGTTCCAAGATTCGCAATAAATCGAATTACTCATCCGGACGTCGTCACTCGTAAGAATCAAGGCCCTTTCAAAGCCATCGAATTTCTTCACTTTGCATCGAACGCCATCGATCATGCATTGCGATCCATCGCCAACTAGCATGTGATTCAACACCGGTAACCTCATGGATCCAAAGACGGGATTTCCATCTTTGAGCAAACCAACGAGAATACCAAAAAACGGGACGCCAAAATGATAGCTTGTCGTACCATCAATGGGATCAATGATCCAAGCATAAGAGGATGACTTTATCTTATCGTCATACTCTTCACCGATTATGCCATGAGAAGGGAATTTCTCCTCAATTCGGGAGCGAATAAACATCTCCACATCACAATCGGTATTTGTGACAAGAGTACCGTCAGGTTTAGTCTCTGTTCGAATCGAGGAGGGGTCACGAGAGTTTATGATATCGGCGGCATCTTTGGTTATGGTGCTTGTAAAAGAACAAAATTCGTCGAATGTTAATTCCATACTTGAAATGACTGAAGTTACAATTGATTTTGAAGGTTGTCGAAGCAAAGGCATTAGGCAAATCGGAATTATCAAATCGCAGAATCTGAGAATTATCAATACATGGGACAAGGACGTCGTTCACCCAAAAGATATTTCAATAATTCTTATGGAAGCACTGAAGGACAACCCATCTGTTATAATCGCACACAACGCACGGATTGAAAAGAATCTTCTTCGGGAGTACATGCCCTACCGATTTGTCGGAAAGAAACCTAATGCCGGAAAGCTTTGCTGGGGACCTTGGATTGATACAAAAGAGGTATACGGTACTCTATACCCGAAAGTAGGAAATTACGCACAAGAATCTTTAACCGAATCCTTTGTTCCCAAAAAGGCATTGGAAAAAAAAGCGAAAGGTTATTGTGCCTCCGGTCGAAGAAAGCCTCATTTCGCTTTGTATGACGCATTATGCACCTACATGTTAATCGAAAGAATAGCAAAAATGGTGGACCTTGCGAAATTCGCAAGGTATTGAACGATTGTTAATTCTATTCTTCCTGGTCTACCACATCCTCACCAGGCGAGATGTCGACCTCATCTTGTGCGCTGTCGCTATCTTGATCAGTCACGTCAATCGGGGCTTCAGTATTTATAACCTCGGTTGGAGAGCCGTCGCACGCTTCGTCGTTTCCGTTTTCCTTCGGATCATCGGCTGTTGTCTCTTCATCCAATTCAATGACTTCGGAAATTCCAATAAGCTTATCCTTATCACTAAGGTTGACCAATTTTACGCCCTTGGAGCCTCTGTTTGTTTCCCTTATATTGAGAACGGGACATCTAACTGCTTGCCCTTTTGAGGTAATCATTAAAATTTCGCTATCTTCGCTAACACTTAATGCTCCGCAAATCGCATCCGTATTCATC
>JAYOII010000374.1:0-3276 GCA_038118685.1 Opitutia bacterium | reverse complement strand
CGACGGTTTGAGGGCACAGGGCACCGTCTCCCGGAAAAGCCCGGCGGCAAAGGCTCCCGAGCTGGATTGATCCACTGCATCTCTGCACATGAAGCGCGCTACCCTATTTTTTGCTTTTCTTGGAACAATTCTCGTTTGGCCCGCTCTGGCATACTGGTTGAGTCATAACTGGATGGACCGACCTGAGGAATCGATCTTCCTCTTCGCCGCTTTACCCTCCCTCGTTCTTGCACCCTTTGCCTTCCTTGACGTCGTGAGCGAAAACTTCACCTTGCTAACTTCCCTGCTGGCCTTGACTGCATGGACCATGGCCTTGCGCTTCTTTTTCAAGCGTTCGAGGGAACGCTTCGCTCGATTTACGCTCTTGGCAATCACTTCCGTTATTTCCCTCGGTCAAGCCCTGCTAGGGATGCTAATGATCGCAGGCAAGAACTGCTAAACGCCATAGAATCAAACCTGCAAACGCATCTTCTCATTCAAAAGTATCTGAACCTTGCCAAAGGAGGAGCATACTCGCCTTCCTCTCTCTTGTTGGCTCCACTTATCTCATCCGCTCGGAAGTCCCCGAACTCAACGAGATTCGATTTTCCTCCGAAAGCCTCAAGTTCGACGAGGCAATGCCCGAGCTTAAGGAAAACCATCCCCTTCTCGTTCAGGAGTACGAGGTTCAAAAGAAGAACCACGATCTCAAAATGAAGCACTATGAGGAAATGCTCGGCCTCTACGAATCGGACTACGACGAATAAGTAAGACGAATCAAAGACAAGTACAACCCTCCCCACTTGCCATCCAAGAACCAACCTCCCCGACCGCCGGAGGTCAGACGGAAACCGGCCGAGACCACCCTCGCCTTTCGAAAGCAAAAGCACAAATATTTCAAGATAACCAAGCAACTGAACCTCGTCAGTTTGTTCTCCGTTCTTCTTCTCGTCGGCGGACTACTCTTCTTGCTTATGCTCAACAAGGGAAAGGAACCTCTACCTTGCCGTACTCGCCCTCAGTTTCTTTTTCATGATCGGCCCCTCCTTTCATTCAATAATGAGCGCCATCGTGGAATTCCTTCAAGCCCCCAACCCATATTGACAAGTTCGGGGCGCGGCACGCGTTCTGGTTCACGGTGGATCGCCACGGGCATTTCACAATGCCCTCGCGATAACAAGATGGTGAGAACAAGGAACGATCAGAAGTTAAATTCCAGCCCCTCTTCACTCTTCCATTCACTGGTGGTCAGACAATACCAACTTCATCCAACCAGGAACCCAACAATTCCAGAGGCAGGCCAATAACGTTGGATTGGGAGCCCGTAAATTTATCGATGATCAGATCGGGACGGGTTTGAATGGCGTATCCGCCGGCCTTATCGAGAGGATTGACTAACGAGAAGTAGGCCTTGATGAGAGAATCATCCAACGGCTTGAAAGTAACCTGACTGGTATCCACTCGGGTTTCCTGATAGTTTTCGGATAGCAAGGAAAGAAAGAGCCCCGTACTCACCGAATGGGTACGCCCTGAAAGATTTCCAAGCATGCCCTCCGCTTCCTCCATGTCCTTGGGTTTACCCAAAATTTGATCATCGATCCAGACCAAGGTATCAGCTCCCAGAACCCAATGATCGGGGTATTGCCGAGCCACTCCCGATCCCTTCAGCCTCGCATTCTCCATCACGAGATCAAGGGGTCCATCCGGGTGAAAGGCGATTTCCTCGGCATCAGAAGGAATCACTTGAAAATCGTCAATCAGTTCGCTCAGTAATTCCTTTCGGCGAGGAGAACTGGAGCCAAGAATGAAACCCGTTCCATCGTTCGGGTTCGCCTTTTTTTCAAAACCTTCCATAATAACCTGTTCGTTATGACAGCTTTTCATCCAATGGCAATGAGATGAGGATCGGGATCGCCCAGTTGAACTCAACGGTGGGGGATTTGGCAGGTAACCTCGCCCTTGCAATCGATGCCTATGAACAATTGGTCGGGCAAGGAGTGGACTTGGTGGTCTACCCGGAGCTCATGCTATGCGGTTATCCACCTAGAGATCTCCTGTTGAAGGAAAACTTCGGTCGGGATTGTCTGAATTCACTTCAGGAATTTGCCCGCGCAACTGGACCAACTCCCGGGCTGATCGGGTTTCCCGAGAAAAACGAAGGGGATGTCGGCAAACCTTTTTTCAATGCAGCCGCTTGGTGCATGGAAGGATCCGTGACCCAAACCTTCCGCAAACGACTGCTCCCGACCTACGATGTTTTCGACGAGGACCGCTATTTTGCTCCTGGCAATTCAACATTGATGATCGAGTACAAGGGAAAGAGCATTGCGGTGACCATCTGCGAGGACGTTTGGAACTTGGAGAAAGATCTCTACCCCACCGACCCGCTCGACGAGATCGCAAGCGAAAAGCCGGATTTCCTGATCAACCTCTCGGCCAGTCCGTGGTACTCGGGCAAGGAGTGTTTGCGCATCGAGTTGCTCGCCGGTGTGGCCCGCAAGGTTGACTGCCCGGTTGTATACGTCAATTCGGTGGGGGGAAACGACGAATTGGTATTCGACGGCTTTTCCCTTTCCCTCAACGCCAATGGCGAGCTCATCACTTCCTCCCGGTCCTTCGCCGAAGCCATCGAGGTTCATGACCTGACGGATGAATCGGTCTGTAATCACAAAGACGTTTTGCCTGAGGAAAACCTCCGTAAGGCACTCGTCCTCGGCTTGCGCGACTATGCTCACAAGAGCGGGTTTTCCAAAGGCTTGATCGGATTGAGTGGTGGAATCGACTCGGCCGTAACCGCGGCCTTGGCTACGGAGGCTCTCGGTGCGGATAACGTGATCGGGATCAGCTTGCCCTCCGCGATCTCCAGTGATCACAGCAAGGACGACGCGCGTGATTTGGCGCAAAACCTTGGGATCGCGTTCAATACCCTGCCCATTCAGAAAATCGTCGACGCAGCAACCGATGAACTCAAGCCCCTCTTCGGCGACAGGCCAACCGACGTGACGGAGGAAAACCTCCAAGCCAGAGCCCGGGCGCTCCTGCTGATGGCGGTATCCAACAAACTCGGAGCTCTCCTACTCACCACAGGCAACAAAAGCGAACTGGCGGTAGGTTACTGCACCCTCTACGGGGACATGTGCGGTGGGTTGGCAGTTATATCGGACGTCCCCAAGACACAGGTATTCGCCCTCGCCCGCCACTTGAACAAGGATGGGATCGCAATCCCGGAAAACACGATCGAGAAACCGCCCTCCGCCGAGTTGCGCCCCGACCAGAAGGACAGTGACTCCCTACCCG
>JAYOII010000373.1:1342-3311 GCA_038118685.1 Opitutia bacterium | reverse complement strand
AGCGAGTCGAATCAAACTGGGTGGACGGAAAGCAACATGGCCTTGCCGCCACTTGGGACGAAAACGGCCGGAAAAGTTCGGAGTCGGACTTTGAAAACGGAAGGCAGGATGGACTTTCGACCTTTTGGTATGCCAATGGTCAGAAGAGTTCGGAATCAAACTTCAAGGATGGAAGGCAGGATGGCCTATCGACCTTTTGGTACGAAAACGGGCAAAAAAAAGAGACTTCGATCTGGAAAGACGGTTGGAAACACGGACTCACGATTTCGTGGTACGAGAACGGACTCAAGCTCTCGAGAATAAATTGGCAGAACGGAAAGCGCCATGGATTGGCGACGAGGTGGTACGAAAACGGAGAGATGGGGCAAGCCACTTACGAGAACGGAAAGAAGGAGGGGCTTTCGACCGGATGGTACGAGAACGGATGGAAGAAGTGGGGGGTAAATTGGAAGGCCGGAGAACGAAACGGACGAACGACCAGATGGTACGACAACGGTCAGAAGAGTTTGGAAGAAAACTACGAGGAGGGAAAGCTGGTGTCTGCGGTTGCTTGGAAACGCAATGGCGCAACCTGTCCCGTCACCAACGTAAAGGACGGAAATGGGGTTTGCGTTTGGTACGACGAGAACGGGTCGGAAGGCTTTCGCCTTTTCTTCAAGAATGGCCAACGAGTCAACTGACTGCTTGGGCTCCCCAAGGCCTTGACCCATGACCAACTAGGCGCTTGGATCGGGGGATGAAAGCCGTCCTGTTCGTTCTGCTCGTCATGCCGCTTTTCGCCGAGGGGAAGGAAGGCAACGCATCCGTACCCGCCGGGCATTCCGCTCACGGCGAAGCGTTCGACGAAGGCCCCCGCCAAAGGGCCTACCTCATGAAAGGCATGCCCAAGGTGAACTTTCCCGTGACTACCAAGAAGCCCAAGTGCCAAGCTTTCTTCAACCAAGGGATCGGTCAGCTCCATGGTTTTTGGAACCTGGAGGCCGAGCGCTCCTTCCGTCAGGCCGCCGTCATCGACCCGACTTGCGCCATGGCTTACTGGGGCATGGCCCGGGCCAATACTGGCAACGAGAAGCGGGCCAAGGGTTTCATCGCGGAGGCGGTCAAGCGCAAGGAAGGGGCGTCGCCCAGAGAGGTCAAGCACGTGGATGCTCTCGCCAAGTACGTAAACACGCCCAAGGAGAAGAAAACCGAGCGGGCCCAAGCCTACGCCAAGGCCTTGGAAGAGATTCTCTACGAGTTTCCGGACGACCTGGAGACCAGGGCCCTGCTGGCTCTCCAGTTCTGGGTCAACTCCCGCAACGGTGTGAAGATTCAAAGCCATGAAGCCGTGGACGCCCTTATCCAAGCGGTTTTCAAGGTCAACCCCATGCATCCCGCCCATCACTACCGCATCCACCTTTGGGACTACAAACGGGCCGCCCGAGCGGTGGATTCGGCGGCCGTCTGCGGGCAAACCGCGCCCGGCATCGCTCACATGTGGCATATGTCCGGCCATATCTATTCCAAGCTCAAGCGCTACCAGGACGCCACCCGCAGTCAGGAAGCGTCGGCTCGCATCGACCACGCCTACATGAAGAAGGATCGCGTCATGCCTGACCAAATTCACAACTACGCGCACAACAACGAGTGGCTCTGTCGCAACCTTGCCACCATCGGTCGGGTGGGCGAGGCCGTGGCCCTTGCCCGCAACATGATTTCTCTCCCCCGTCATCCCGAATACAACACCTTGGCCAAGCGTGGTGGAAGCGCTTTCCACGGCCACCGGCGACTTCTCTCCGCCCTCGAGCAATTCGAAATGTGGAAAGAGCTCGCCGAACTCTGCGAGTCCGGCGAACTCGAAGCCTTGGAGGATATCAACGAAAGCCGCCGTCGCCTCCAGCTTCTCGGCGTCGCTCACTTCAAGAACGGAGACCTTGACAAGGGCGAGGAAGTCATCGCCTGCATTCGCCCCATGCTCAAAAGCAAGCTT
>JAYOII010000373.1:0-1332 GCA_038118685.1 Opitutia bacterium | reverse complement strand
CTTCCGCCCAAGCCCTATAAAACGGTTGTTGCGTCGATGGAGAAGACCAAAAACACCAAGGAAACGCCTGATGTTCGCAACGCCACGGTCGCCGAGGCAAAGAAACCGGACGCTTCGAGCGAAAAGAAGAAAAAGCCCGACCCCAAGGAAGTGGCGGCCGCCAAGAAGAAAGCCGATGAACGCAAGAAAAAGGAGGCCGACGAAAAGAAGCGTATCACCTTTGCCAAGAATGCCCTCGCCGAACTCAAGGTTCACCAACTCCTTGCCCAAGGGAAAAAGGAAGAAGCCAAGGAAGCCATCGCGGCCGCCAAGAGCATGAACAAAGTCCGCCGGGCCCAAGCCTATCTTTCCGCTGACCAAAAGGAGGAAGCTGCCAAAATAGCAAGCGGTCTGGTGGCCAAACCTCCGCAGTCCGTCTTGCCCGCGGCCCAAGCCGCTTACCTTCTCAACGCTGCCGGCAAAACGAAGGAGGCCGACAAAGCCTTCGGCCAACTTCGCGAACTCGGCCAAGCCGTCGATCTTTCCGCTTTCGTCTTCTCCCGCCTTGCTCCCATCGCCGAACGCGTTGGTCTGCCCGAGGATTGGCGGCCCGAGCTCAAGCCGAACCCCGACGATTCGCCCGAGCACCCCTTTCCTGACCTCGACACACTCGGACCCTTCCGTTGGAAGCCTGCTTCGGCCTTGCCGTGGAAACTACCCGATTCCACCGGCAAGCGCCTCTCGCTCGCCGACTATCGAGGCCGTCCCGTCGTGGTGGTTTTCTACCTCGGATTCGGTTGCCTGCATTGCGTCGAGCAACTCCAGGCCATCGCACCCAAGATGGACGCTTTTCGGGAAGCGGGCCTCGAAATCGTCGCCGTCAGCACCGAGTCCCAATCCGAGCTCGCCCAAGCCCTTGAATCCTATGAAAAAGGAGGCGACTCCGTTCCCTTTCCCCTTGTCGCCGATCCCAAGCTCGCCACCTTCCGGGCCTACCGGGCCTACGACGATTTCGAAAAAGCGCCCCTCCACGGGACCTTCCTCGTCGATGCCTCCGGCGACGTTCGCTGGCAGGACGTCGGTCACGAGCCCTTCACGAAAATCGACTTTCTCCTCAAGGAGGCCAAGAGACTCCTCGCCAACGATTCCGCGCGGACGGAGTTCGGCGCCAAGTGAAGAGAGCGGATCTTTTGCACCCTTCAGTGTCTGGAATAATCGGCTCGGTCCTTGATCGAAAGAATTGACAGGCCCAAAGGGAATGGGGAGATTTGTGGGATGAAGCTCTTTCAAAGGATCGTTTTCCTCGTTGCTTTTTTCCTGTTCGGCTGCTCGGAGCCAAACCCCTTGAAGTGG
>JAYOII010000372.1:0-3321 GCA_038118685.1 Opitutia bacterium | reverse complement strand
CTTAAGGTTGGGCAGTATTCTTTATTCAGGATGAAGTTTTTCCTAAAGATTGGTGTGCCCTGGGCCTTGTCGTTGGTCACTGCTTTTTGTTTGGGAAGTCTCTTTTTCGGAGAATCCGACGAGTCGGCGACACGCGGGGGTATCAACGACCCGGAGAATAACAAGGGCTACCTCAAGGCCAATGAACCAACCAGAGATTCGGTTCAGACCAGTGCGGACTCAAGGCAAGACCCGAACAAGGGATTCTCCGATCGCCGCGATTCGTCCGACCCGACTACCCGCCCGGGCCCTCCTTCCCCACCCCTCCCTCCGAATTTGCGAAGAATCATGAAGGGAAGGGATCTCATTTCCCGTTTGGGGTCTTACTTGGATGCCGTTCGGGCAATGGATGGCTCCAACGTCAATGAGGTCGTTACGGCCTTCGAAGAACTTCCCAAGGGATACGGCAGGCACTTGGAAATGAAGCTTCTCATGAGAAGTTGGGCGGCCATTGACCCCGAAGCCGCCTTGGCGTACGCCAACAACTCATTGGACCCCAAAAGCGAAAGAAGGTTCGGCGTATCCGAAGTACTCGCCGGGTGGGCAAACAGTGACCCGCAAGGAGCCGTTGCCTGGGCCAAGGCAAACAGCAACAACGCCAAAAACGAAGACAACGCCATGTTGGTCGGTATCATCAGAGGATTGGCGGAAAACAACCTGGCGGTGGCGGACGAACTCTTCAGAGAACTGCCCGAGGGGGGCGCCCGTTGGCAGGCATCGACTTTTCTTGCCCAGGAATACGCCAAGCTTGGCACCGTGGAGGCGATCAAATGGGCGGAAAACTTCCCGACCAAAGACAGCAGAATGAGGGAAACAATCCTTGGACAACTTGGAGCCCGCCTTGCTCGGGAGGATCTTTCCGGCACAGCCGACTGGGTAAGCAGAATGGAACACGACAAGGGATCCCAACGCATCACGGACAACTTGCTCATGCAATGGGTGCCCCAAGACGCCGCCGGAGCCGCGGATTGGGTTGAGGGCTTGGAGGATCCGCAAAAGCGTTCCTATGCGATGAAACAACTTACCGCTCGTTGGTCTTTGACTGATCCGGTTTCCACGGCCAAATGGCTGAACACGCTTCCCGCTTCGCCCGAGATGGATTCCGCCGTCGGAGAATTCGTAAGCAGAATTTCGGCTCGCGACCCCGAGGGGGCGATGGGATGGGCAATGACGATCCAAGACCCCGCCGAGAAGTCCAAAGCCCTGAACAGAGCATTGGGGGCTTGGGAAAAGATCGATCCGGCCAAGGCTGAAAGTTGGAAGCAGGCCAACAACCTCGGCAATTGAAAATCGGCCTTATTTTCCGATTGTCTCGATAATTCCGACGATGGGAAGAAACAGAGCAATCACGATGAACCCGACCACAAGGGCGAGCAAAACGATCATGACCGGCTCAATCAGGGAAGTCATGCTGGCGACGGCGTTGTCGACGTCTTCGTCGTAGTTGTCCGCTATTCGGGTAAGCATGTCGGGCAGCTCTCCCGTTTCCTCCCCGATTTCGACCATACTCGTGACCATGGAGGGAAAAACCTTCTCCCTGTTCATTTGGACGGCCATTGCCTCTCCGTCGCGAACCGAGTCGTGAACGTTCCCCATCGCCTGCACGAAATAACCATTGGTCAAAGTATCGCGGGTGATTTGAAGGGCTTGCAAGATGGGAACTCCACTGCTCAGCAAAGTTCCGAAGGTTCGGGTGATTCGGGAAATATTGGACTTGCTGACGACGTCCCTGACCGCAGGAATGTTCAAGCCCAACCAATCAAAAGTCCTGGCTCCGTATTTCGTCTTTTTGAACATAATCAAACCGAACACCACCCCGGCCATGCCACCCAAAACGAGAACGGGATGGCCCGAAAAGGCGTCACTGATATTGATGATGATCTGAGTCGGTCCGGGAAGAGGCGCTCCCCTCAGCATTTGCTGGAAGATCGACTGAAACTGAGGAACCACGACCATCATCAAAAGGGTCACGATGCCGACTGCCACGAACATGATGACGGCCGGATAAATCATGGCCGACTTTACTTTTTTGATCGTACGGATTGATTTCTCCTGAAACTGGGCAAGTCGGTCCAGTACAAGCTCAAGCACACCGCCCGCTTCACCCGCTTTGACCATGTTGACGAAAAGGTTGTCAAAGGTCTTGGGATACAAGGCCAAACCATCCGAAAGATTCCCTCCCGAGGAAACTTTTTCCGATATATTTTCAAGCATGGCTTTGAATTTCGGTTTTTTCTCCTGCTGCTTGATCATGACCTCCAAACTTCTCAAGAGAGGAAGACCCGCCTGAACCAAGGTCGACATTTGACGGGTGAAGACCGAGATATCTTCGTTGCTGGGACCGCCGCCTAATTGCAAGGCCATCAACCCCTTCTTTTTCTTTTTGGTTTTTTCCGGAGCCCCCCCCTTGCCCTCGGTTTGGCCATTGTCCAGCGGGACAAGCTGAGTAACGTTCAGCCCGTACTGGGCAAGCTGAGACCTTGCCTGCTCCTCGCTCTCGGCTTCAAAGTTTCCTTGAGAAGAAGCACCCGTTTGATCGGTTGCTGTGTATTGAAAAACTGGCATGAGGAATACTCTGAATGACTTTTAGGTATATTTCAAGACTTCCTCAACGGTACTTTCTCCATCGAAAATCGAGCGAACTCCATCCTCTCTCAAGGTGCGCATGCCTTGCTCGATCGCCTTTTGACGGAGAACCAAAGTCGCAGCGCCTGAATTGATCATTTCCCGAAAGCTGTCGGACACCTTGATCATCTCGAACAAACCGGTCCGACCACGATATCCCGACTGGTTGCATTCTTCGCAACCGGCCCCGTAAAAAAACTGCCGCTCGCCGATGTCGTTTTGGTTGAGCCCCAAGTTTTCGATCAGGTCCTTGGCGGGTTCGTAATCTTGCTTGCAACCGGTACATATCTTTCGGACAAGTCGCTGGGCCAAAACGAACTCAAGGGATGCCGACAACAGAAAAGGTTCCAAACCCATGTCGATCAAACGGGTAATGGCTCCGGGAGCGTCGTTGGTGTGAAGCGTACTCAGCACGACGTGCCCGGTCAGGGAAGCCTGAACGGCAATGCGGGCGGTCTCAATGTCCCGAATCTCCCCCACCATGATCTTGTCCGGATCCTGTCGGAGGAAAGCCCGCAAAGCCCGGGCGAAGTCAAGACCCACCTGATGGTTCACGGGCACCTGCATGATCCCTTCGAGTTCGTACTCCACCGGATCCTCGGCGGTCAAAAGCTTGGTTTCCACCTCATTGACTTCACGCAGGGCGCTGTACAGGGT
>JAYOII010000371.1:0-3322 GCA_038118685.1 Opitutia bacterium | reverse complement strand
ATCCCTACCTGATCGTCGAGGAATCCTTGACGGTCGATTCCGATGGAAAGGAAACGGTTCACCACGTCGAAGCTCTCGTCGCAGATCATTTGATCGTAAACCTTCAATCCAACGTCGACTTGAAGACGGCTAACAATGAACTCAATGACCTGAACTGCTCGTTGGGGGACAAAATCACCGAGAACGTTTATCTAGTCAAAATCAAGGGCAACCCCTCCCTTGACAATCATTTTCAAAAACGGGAATTGCTCAACAAGATCGATCATCTCACCGAAATCGTCGAACCCGACTATTTCGTGACCATCGTAAAGATGCCCGACGACTCCTACCGGAACAAGCTATGGGGCATGCACAATACGGGTCAAACGGGGGGAACGAACGACAAGGACATCGACGCCCCCGAAGCTTGGGACAAAACAACCGGAAGCAAAAACGTCTTAGGCGCGATCATTGACACCGGCGTAGACCGCAACCATGAAGACTTGAAAGCGAACATGTGGACCAATCCGGGCGAAATCGCAGGAAACGGAAAAGACGACGACGGGAATGGTTTTATAGACGACGTCCACGGATGGGATTTCGTAAACAACGACAACAACCCGTATGACGACCACTCCCACGGCACCCACTGCGCAGGTTCGATCGGTGGAGTTGGAAACAATGGAAAAGGCGTGGTCGGGGTGGCTTGGAACGTATCCATGGTCGGTATCAAATTTCTTTCCGGATCGGGAGGTGGCGCGACGTCCGACGCCATTAAATCGGTAGCCTACGCCACCAAGATCGGAGTCGACTTCACTTCCAACTCCTGGGGGGGCGGAGGTTCTTCTATTTCGCTTAAACGGGCGATTGAAGAAGCTGGGAAAAAGGGAATTGGCTTCATTGCCGCCGCCGGCAACCACAACGGCAACAACGACTCCCGCCCCAGTTATCCGGCTTCCTATGACTTGGACAACGTGATTGCGGTTGGCTCGCATGACCACAGAGGCAACAAGGCAGGCTCTTCCTGCTACGGAAAAAAGAGCGTCGACCTTTTTGCTCCCGGGGTAAACATTCACAGCACCGTTCCAGGTAACCGTTACGCCACTTACAGCGGAACGTCCATGGCCACCCCGCACGTAGCCGGAGCCTATGCCTTGGTTCAGTCCCTCAACCCGGACTGGACTTGCAAGCAGATCAAGGAAACCCTGATGAATTCGACCGACGAAGAGGCCGGGCTTAAAGAAAGATGCGTAACCGGAGGCCGGCTCAACGTTTTCAAGGCTCTTCAGACCGAACCAGCCAAGGAAAGGCTCATTGCGGCCAATCCCACTAAGCTCGACTTCGGGCCGGTAGCGAAGAATTCGTTCAAAAACATGCTGATCACTATCTCGAACCCGGGATCGGAAGTGACGATGGTTCGAAAAGCCAATTTGCCACAAGAATCCGGTTTCCAATTTTCCATGAAAAGTCCGTTTGAGATTCCGGCAGGCAAACAAGTCTCCGGAACCATTACCTTCGGCGGCTCAAAGGAAGGGATCGCCAAAACCGAGCTTATTCTCGAAAGCGACGCTCAAAACGCCTCAAAATTAGTCGTACCCTTGTCCGCCGAAGTTACTGCAATCCCGGATCTTGTAGTAAAACCTGAAAGTATGCATTTCGATCTGAATGAAAACGAAACGAAAACCCAAGCTTTCACTCTTTCCAACGAGGGTGACGGAAATTTGGAATACGAGGTGCAATTCCCAAATGGCAATCAATGGCTTGGTTCTTCCTTCAAACCAACCTTCAATGAACTGAAAACTGCTTTCAAGGGGGGGAATGGTCACAAGGGGAATTACTTACAGGTCAACGTAACTTCCCCAAGTGGCATAAGCGTAAACTCTTTGACCGGGTATTTCTCGAACCAGGGCGAAGTCAAAGTATGGACCCGCCCCGGATTGATCGCAGAAGCCATCAGAACTTCCCAAGGATGGACAGAAGTTGCATCGGCGAAAATAACAGCCAATGGACTTCATCAAAAAACATTCGCAACGGACTTCAGGCTTTCCAAGGGCAGTCACACCCTTCTGTTTGCAAATAGCGGTTCGGTAAAATACACGAATGAAAATTTCGGTTCCGTTGCGGCCAAAGACGAAAACCTTTCTATTTTGGTTGGCTACGGCACGGGGCGCACCTCTCCTTCGGGAACGCAAAGTCTACACAAAGGAAGAAAATGGAACGGTGCTATAAGTTATTCGGTCGGCAGCAAAGAGCTCAAAGGAAGTCTGGATAGTGGAAAATCAGTCGAGATAAAAGCGATTGCAAATGCCCTGACCATGCCAAGCGAGTACGAGGAGGACCATATCCTCATCAGTTCCAACGATCCGGACGAACCGCAAAAGAAAATCAAGGTCACGGCTCAGAAACTGAGCGAAAAGGCCGGGTTGATCTTCCGCCCTTCTTCCCTCTCCTTCGAAAACACCTACGTGGGACAAACTGCCGAGAAACCTTTGATCCTCAGTAACGCCGGAACCAAAGCACTGACCGTCACCCAGTTTGTCTTCAGGAATTCGACCTTTTCCCACCGACTCTCCCTGCCCTTTACCCTCAAGGCCGGCGAAAAGAGGGATGCAACGATCTACTTCAGCCCCAAATCAGCCGACAAGGTAGCGAGTTCGGCTTTGGTTTTGACCGATGAAGACGGAGGCAAGACAAGAACCTTCCAAATCTCGGGAGAAGGATCTCGTCCGCCAATTATGGTCGTCAGCCCCTCGTCCCTTTCCGCTAGCTTGAAAAGCAAACAGGAAAGAACCGTCAACTTGCGTATTTCGAACTCCGGTGGAAGCCCCCTTGCCTGGACCCTCAAGGGAGCGACCACGAGTGAAGGGAAATCACTCTCCGCTCCCTTCTTCGCCCAATCCCATTTCACGCCCATGGAAAAAGGATCCACCGACGACCGCGAAGGAATGCCCGTTTCGACCCTCGGAGGGGGCCCCGACTTGCATGGGTACAGTTGGACGGATTCGAAGGATGCAGCGGGACCCGCTCACCAGTGGAAGGATATTTCCAAAACAGGCAAGCTCTTGAGCGAAGCCTCCAAATCCGACGACGCGTTCGACAAGGTCGCCCTCCCCTTCCCCATGGAATTGTACGGCAAGACTTTCAAAGAGGTATTCGTAAGTTCCAACGGTTACCTGACTTTGGGCAAGGGATCTTCCGAGCACGGTCATTTCCCCCTGCCGACTACCATGATGCCGGGCAACCTGATCGCTCCTTTCGCCATGGACCTGGATCCCTCCCGCGGAGGCGACGTTTACGTTCAAGAAAACTCCAACGAACTCCTCGTCCAATGGAACCGGGTCAA
>JAYOII010000370.1:0-3349 GCA_038118685.1 Opitutia bacterium | reverse complement strand
GGATTGTATGGTTGAGCGGAAGTTGCGAACCGTGATCTCGACGGACTGGGTTTCTTTTTGCGAAAAGTCGACCCGGTAGGGATAGGCCGATACCCAGTAGGGATCGTAGAGGTACTCGTAGTCGGACTCGGGCAGTAGATCTTGGTAGAGCCGGATGATTTCCTTGGACCACTCGTGGTAGCGGTGAAGCAGACCGGTTGGCTCGGGCATGACGTAGGAATGGGCTCCCATCACGATGTCGGGGGCGAGCTCCTTGAGGTAACGGCTGCCCAACAGGTAGCCTTCCTCGAAGATCGAGCTGTTGCGGGCAACCACGGCCTCGTGACCGTTTTGTTCGGGGTTGGAAGAATCGGCAAAGAGGTTGTCCCCGGTGAAGGCGATCTTCTTGCCGTCGATTTCCAACCAGAGGCAGCAACCGAACTCGGTCTGCCCGGGCATCCAGTCGACTTGGATCTTGTAGCCTTCCCATTCGATTGATTCGCCGTTCTTGAACGGTTTGTCGATAGGTACCCCGTCAAATCCGTCGCCATAGGCGGAGACCAAGGCGGCGTAATCGTAACGGCGAGGATTTTCGCACTTGTCCGCAATGCGGTCCAGGGTCCAGGTCTTGGCTCCGTACTTTTCCTTGAGAATGCGGGCGTGAAGGAAATGATCCCCGTGCATGTGGGAAATCCAAAGGGCGTCAATCCCCTTGAGTCCGAAATGTTTTTTCATTCCCTGAATCAAACGGTGAAGGAGGAGCTCGGGGAAGAGTCCGGAATCAAGGATGAGCCCTCTGCCGTTGTCCGAGATGATGATCGAAAAGTTCTTGCCCAGGGTCTTGGGGTTGAGCTTGTAAAGGTGAGGCGTGACCCGGTTCATGAGAGGGAACTTGGTTGGTTGGGAATACCCGTCCGCTTCTTCCGGTTTCATTTTGTGGACCGGATAGCCGCGTAGGTAGCTTGCCCGAAACCTCGTGAGTTTTTCCTTGAAGGTTTCGAGTTGCCGGGTGGCCCGGACAATGGGTGGACCGTGAGAGGGGAGTGCGATGGCCGGCTTGTGGGAAATGAGCTTTTCGGTTGATTGGAGAAGGGCGTCAATCCCCTTGCCGAATCCGTAGTCCCACTCACAGTCGAACCAAGTGCTTAACTTGGCTCCGTCATGGAAATGTCCACCGGTGAAACCAATGGTTTTTCCATTGCCCTCGAGCAGGTAGGCCATGTGGCCCGGAGAATGTCCGGGGGTTGAGATACAGCTTATGCGGAAGCCTTTCCAGTCAAAGGACTCCCCGTCACCGAGCGTGCGGTCAAGAGCAATGGGGTGAGCGGGAGGACGAAGGTAACTGGCTCCGTATACGCTGAACTTGTCGCCTAACCGTGGCCACCATTTTCTGAAACTTGCCGGTTGTTCGAAAAAATCGCGTTCTTTTTCGGGTGCCCATACCTGGGTCGTGGAGCGGTCGATCAGACCGGCGCCCTGAAGTTGTTCTCGATGGTGGTGGGTAAAGAGGACTCTTTCGATCCGTTTGATGCCGAGGCTTTCGAGTTGGGGAAGGAATTCCCCGGTTCCCCAGTCGATGACCAGGCAAGCGTTCCCACTCCGGATGAAATAGGAGTTGCAGGTGTTTTCGTGAACGAGCAGGAAGGGCAGATTCTCAGGATCGACCCGTTTGATCTCTCCTCCCCAGCCAAAGGAGAGGAAGAGAAACGGAAAAGTTAACCAAGCGGACCGCGCGAAGCGACCAAACCCTATTTTTTCGTTACCCATACGGGGGAGGACCAGGCCATGTTCCCGTCGCGCTGGATGACCCGGACGTAGTAGCGGTTCTCGCCTTCGAGCATTTTCTCGTCGGAGATGGTTTTCTCAAAGGTTTTGCCATCGAACTCGTTGAAGTGTTTCCAGTCTTTCTCGTTGCGTACGATAGTGATTCGCTTGAAGGGGCCGGTACCGTCGACTTTGAGCCAAAGCTTGGGGGCTTTCTCGGTTTTGACGAAGGAGCCGAGTGGTTCTCCGTTGCAGGTGAAGTTCAGGTAGATCTTGTCGGTGGCGGCGATGGTACGCCGGTTGTCCATGGCCTCGATGATTCCTTCCCGGGTGAATTCCTTGCAGTAGACGCCCCCGTAACTGGCATGCTGGGAAATGTGGTCGGAACTGGCGAATACACCCAAATTGTGCCCGACGCTCAAGGCGGTCTGGTAGGTGCCGTTGGCGAACTTGCCGAAATTCATGACTGGCTTGGGCGGGGTAGCCTTGGCGTCGCCGTTGATCATGTAGGTTTGGTTAGGCCTCAGGCCTACGGTCGGTTGTGGCGTGCCCGCCCCCTCGTAGGATACGCGGGCCCCTTGATAGATCTCCACCACGTTTTCCGAACTGTAGTCGAATTTTTCGTACTTTTTCCAGTCCGTGCCCATCCCGGTTGCTCCGGTATGGCTGAGAGCAGCGACGGGCTTGCCGTACTTTTTGAGCAGATCCCAAAGCTCATAAGGTGAGATTTCCGCGGCTCCTTTGGGATCGACCGGCAGGGTCTTTTGCCAAGGGGAGTTCAGGTAGAGTGTCCGTTTGATGTACACGACCGGACCGCCCCGCTGGGCGAAGACGACGTTGCGGTGTCCCCAAGGCCACCTCTGTTCACGCTCATAAACGTAGACGGTGTTGAAATGGCCGGGGCTATGCAGAGCATCGTGCATGCGCTGGTTGTGCCACCATTCGTAAGGATGATAGATCTTTCCTATGTCGGTGTGGTCGGAGGTTCCGAGAAAGTCGATCTTGGCCAGGTCGTAGGCATAGCGGAAATGATCCACGATGCATCCGTCGAACCCGGTACGGCAATTGGAAACGTCGGTGTGCCGGTGAACGTCGCCCCAAAAGAGCCCGTAAGTTTGACCGGCGACCTTCCATTCATGGCGTTCGAAGGCTGGCCGTTCGGGGGTTTTGTGCGAGTGAGGGAGTTCCTGCTTGGCCGCCGCTTTGGTCGGTTTTTCAGGGGTGGCCGCCGGGAGGGATGCCGAAGAGGGCAGGGTGGCAAGAAAGACGCTGGCGGTCTGGTGGGCCTTGTTCGGTCGCTCGTCGGATGGCCAGCAAAGGCGCAAGTCGCCTTTGCCAAGGGAAGGCAGGAAAACGGCAGTCCTGTCTTGTCCGTAGCTGCTGTCCGGGATCCGCCGCCTCGAACTCCAGGTCTTGGAATCGAGACGGTACCCGGTCGCGGCGACCCGCCAGAGCGCCCGGTTGAAGTAACGGTAGACGACCCAAGGGTTACCCTCCTTGCCCACGCCCACTACCGGGCGATTGACCGGGGCGCCCGCCTTGCCGGCATTGCCCAGGGAGATCTCGGTGAACTTGCCGCTTGCGATTTCGAACTTTCCGAAAAGAA
>JAYOII010000369.1:2565-3368 GCA_038118685.1 Opitutia bacterium | reverse complement strand
ACCCGATAACTAAAGAAAGGATTGCTTTTTTACAACGATAGCAAAAGTGCCGATCGCCTTCGTAGTGGAAGGCAGTTGAGAAGCAAAGCCTGTGTTGTTTGCGAGTAAGCGTTCGGGCTAAGCCCGAATTCATACTCACTCTAGTTGAGAGAGGCTTTACTCGGAAGAGTTGCCTTCGTCAGACTTGCAGCATTCGCCGCCTGTGCCACAGCACCCATCAGTACCGTTATGGTCATGGGATTCGCTTTCACCTCCACATGAGGCAAACAATCCAACTGAGAGGATAGAAAGAATAGTGAGTAAGTATTTCATAATTTTTAACATTTGGTTATAATGTATATTGCATAATGGCGGTTTTGTACTGTTTTGCCAATTAAAAACTCAGGTTATTTGACCTGGCCCCCAAAGTCGGTTATTATATACAGAATATTATTGATTACCCCTTCCTGTTCAGCTGAGCAGGGAGGTTTTTTTTTGCCCCGTTTGCCGGTCAATCAAGTTAGTGGTTTGCTTCTTTGCGATAATCGGTTTGTGTTCGAAAGTCATGAGCCGAATTTTATTATGTTTTTTCCCGGTGAGTCTTGTCTTGGCGGGTGGTTGGCCCCAAGCGTCTGGTCCGAATGGAAACTTTGTCGGCACGGGGGACTCTCCAGCTATCTTCAGCGTATGCAAAAACGAGGCGGTCCGTTGGCGGGTCAAACTTCCGAGTACGGGGCAGGGTACGCCGGTGGTGAGCGGAGGGCGGGTGTTCGTGACGTCCCATGAAGAGATTACGGAGGATTCGCAGACGGGTTCCTCCATTT
>JAYOII010000369.1:0-2555 GCA_038118685.1 Opitutia bacterium | reverse complement strand
CAATGTGTTTTGATGCGAACACGGGAAAGGAACTTTGGCGTAGCAAAATTGGCGGATCCCGGAAGACCGATTTGTCCAGTTTGTTCAGCGACAACACGGCGGCTTCTCCGGTGACCGATGGAAAGCGGGTGGTTTTCGTCAACGTAGGTGGCACGGTCAAGTGTTTCGATTACGAGGGTGTGGAATTGTGGAGCCACGTCTGGACGCCTTTCGGGCGGCATCATGCCCGGGCCCACGAGCCGATTTTGCATGACGGGAAGGTGATCTTGATGCATGCGCCGCGTTATGATCTGCCGGTCTCTGCAACCACCAAGAGCGGTTCCCATCCCTTGGGAAGGGGTAAGGAGTATTGGACTTTTTTGCGGGCTTACGACTTGGAAACGGGTAAGTTGGCTTGGCAGGCGGAGGCGGGGACTTCCGTGCATTCAACCTCGATCCTCGGCAAGTTGCCCGATGGTCGTCATGCCATCCTGACGGGGCGCGGAGGCGGGCACAAACCGCCGGAGGAGCCATACGGACTTTCTTTGATCGATGCGTCGAACGGAAAGAGCCTCTGGGACCGGGAGATCCATGGTTATGCGGCGGCCCAAAATGCAAACTGGGCAGGCCAAGCGGCCCATTTTTTCATTGGGAGCGAACATCGCTCGGTCAAGATCAAGTCGGGTGAACCGTTGGGCGGGGTTTCCATGACGGATGGGGTGACCGTAACGAGACGAAAGGGGGAGGGGTACGAAACCGTTGAAAAAGGGAAGCTCCCGCGGCCGAAGAAACCGATCACTTATTTCACGAACTTGATCGTGGGGAAGTATCATTATTTCCGTTCCTTCGGAGGCTTTTTCATCGGTCGGGTGAATTTGGAAAGCGGTCGGGTCGAGTATTTGCAGGTTCCCGTTCAGGTCATTCGCAAAGTGGGCCGGAAGGACGTGGTTCTTTGGGACAAGAGTTTACCCAACGACATGAAGAATGCCTATGGATTCAAGGCGACTCAGGACAAGCGCAATGCGGGGAACGGTTGGGGGCACGTTTCTTCCGCTCCGCCCGTCGTAGTTGGAGACTTGATCTACTTCCCGACCATGGTGGGGATGGTCTACGCTCTCAAATGGAATGCACCCGTCCTCAACGAAGAGGCTTTGGTTTCGTGGAGCGACTTGGGCCCGGCGGGAGAAACTTGGTCCTTGTCGGGCTTGGCTTATGCAAACGGCCGCTTGTATGCCCGCACGCTCAAGGAATTGATCTGCATCGGCGCAAGAGCCGAGTAAGCGGAGTTAGCAACAACCCGAATCGGGACCGCAACCGGTTGAGGATGCCAGGGGAATGGAATTGGGTTCCTCGGGGATGCCGCACTTGTCTTTGGCCAGGCAGTCCGTTTGGGTCGGGATCAAAACAAACCGGCCATCTTCGTGGGAAAGACCGTAGCGGCCGATGGTGTCGGATTGGTATTCGACTTCCACATCCAGGTTTTCCAAGCCGAGGGTTTCTTCCGCAATGCCGATTATGTCGAGTATCTTTTGTGGTTCGATCCGGTGATCGAAGTCGTTGGCGCTCCAAAGCTGAAAGGTAACGACTTCTTCCTTGCGGACCGTTCCCCCGCAGTCGACGTAATGCTTGCTTGATTTGCCGACTTCGGTGACGTGAAAGTGAGGCGGAACGTGTCCGCCGTTGGGCAAGACGAAAGTCACTTCTTCGATTTGACCGAGGGATTTTTTGAGTTCTTCTAGGTTCATGATTTGCAAAAGTCATTCAAGATACCGTTCTTGAGTATCCTTTCAACACACAAAGGAAAGAAATGGATTCGGGCCTGAGCTGGAGGGTCAGAGAGGCTTGCCGCAGTGGGGGCAAAAGTTGGCGGGTGGGTTGGTGAGGGCAGTCCCGCAATGGGAGCAAAAATTGGATTGAGGGGCAACGGGATGAAGGGGGCGGGGCGCTTGAGGGGCGGGACCGGGGCTTTTGTTTTTGTTCAAAAGAAAAACAACCAAAAGCACGATGGCCACGGGAATGGCCAAAAAAAGCAGCACGAGCAAGATCAGGATGATTTCTCCTCCTCCGAAATTGCCCAAGAAAGCCAAGTGTAAAAAATCATTCATTTCTTGAGTAAGAGAAAAGTGGAAGCGTAAGCCAACGCTCATGTTTTAGTTCTTGAGCACGGGGCCGAGAAGTTTGGTCAGGCGGGCGTAACCAGCCTGGTTGACGTGAAGCTGGTCCTTGTCCCAGATCCCCGTAGCGGGTTTGCCGTCGGGACCGAGGAGAATGCCGGAGAGGTCGACGAAGGTGAGGAGGGGGTCCTTTTGGCAAAAGGTCTTAATCTTTCCGTTGAGATCCTGATAGATCGCCCATTTGCTCATGCGTTTTGGGGAGGGTTTGCAAGAGAGGTAAACGAGGGGAGTATTGGGAAGAATCTTGCGGATCCGGGTTACGAGGGTGGTGAATTCGTCGAGCGTTTTTACGACTGACTTCCCGTGCCAAAGGTCGTTTTCGCCGCAATACAAGACGATGCGTTCAGTCTTGTAACGGGGGAATAGATAGTCGAAATGGTGAATAACTTGATGGAGTTGGGA
>JAYOII010000368.1:0-3379 GCA_038118685.1 Opitutia bacterium | reverse complement strand
GTTGGGCCCGCTTTTTCCCTTATTCTTTCCGATGCCTTCACCGGAGAAGCGGTCGCCGGTGGAGTCCTCGGTACCGTCATCGTGACCGGGGTGCGTCGGGCCGCCTTTTCCAACGAGGCGGGCATGGGGACCGAAGCCATGGCTCACGGGGCGGCCAAGACCAAGGAACCGATCCGCGAGGGCCTGGTCGCGATGTGGGGCCCCGTCATCGACACCCTCTTCATGTGCACCCTGACCGGTCTCGTTCTTCTGGTCACGGGGGTCTGGAATTCGGGTGAAGGGGATGGCGTTCTTCTTACTACTCAAGCCTTCGAGACGGCCTTGCCCGGAGTCGGGCCTTACCTACTTTTGGCGGGCGTGCTTTGCCTCTCTTTTTCTTCCATGCTCGGTTTTTCCTATTACGTCGTGAAGTGCGGATGCTTTCTTTTCGGCCAAGGAGCCCGCTTGCCCGTACTCGGTTTTTACCTTCTGATGATCGTGGTCTCGGCGGTGGTCAAAATGAGCGACGTGATCAACTTCCTCGACATCGCCTTTGGCTTGATGGCCATTCCCACCATCCTCTCCACCATCCTGCTCGCTCCCCGCGTCAACTGGGCGGCCCGGCAATACTTCCGCAAACTCCGGGATCGCCAAGCCGGGGCCTAGACGGGCTCGATCTCCCAACCCTTGCGGTACTTCCTGGTCAAGAGATCCGAGCGGTCGCCCGCCGAGGAGGATAGTTTCATCTTTTCCGCATCCCAGCTCAGGTGCTCCCCGAGTGCCCGCATGGCCGCCGTTCCCAAGAGGACGGCCTCGGTCAACGGACCGGCGTAGGAAAAGCCGTCGCTTGGTTGCCGGTTCTCCTCGATTCCGTTCAGCCAGCCATGGAAATGGTTCAGGTTTTCCATTCGCTCGTAGGCCAAGCCCTTGAATTTTTCTTCCGGATACAATTTGGGCGCTCCGACGTGCGGGAGGACCAACGAACCCGTTTCCCCGATGAAAATCGAACCACCTCCCGGCAAGGCGTGCCTCCGGTTGAAATGGGGCCCGAGATCGCGCGGTTTTCTCCCTCCGTCGTTCCAGGTGATGGGGAGCGACTTTTCCGAAAACACGGTGCCCGGGAAATCATATTCGACCGTGCTCTGAGCCGGCCAGACCTCGTCGTTCATGCCCGTGTGCATCGAGCACTTGATTCGGGTCGGAGCTTGCTCGATCTTGAGGGCCGAGAAAACCGGATCCAAAACGTGGCAACCGAAGTCGCCGAGGGCCCCGTTCCCAAAATCCTGCCAATCCCGCCATCCCCAAGGATGGTAGACCTTTCCTTTCACGTAAGGCCGCGAAGGCGCCACCCCCAGCCAGAGGTCCCACGCCAACCCTTTTGGTGGCGGGGAAGGGGATACGCGTCCGATTTGGCCTGACTTACCATGCCCCGTCGCATTGATCCAGGAATGAACCCGTCTTACTTTTCCAATTGCACCCGATTGCACGAGTCCCACCGCCGTGCGGTAAAAGCCGTGGGAATGGATCTGGTTGCCCATCCGGGTGATGACGCCCGATTTTTCCGCCTGCAACCGGACCTGCCTCGCTTCCCAAACCGTATGGGTCAAGGGCTTCTGACAAAAGACGTGTTTTTTGCGCCGCAAGGCGTCGAGGGTCGCGATGGCATGCATGTGATCGGGTATGCCGATCGTGACCGCATCGATCTTGTCCCCTTCCTTCTCCAACATCTCCCGGTAATCCTGGTAGACGGGCGCCTCCGGGTTGAGCTTCCTCGCCTTCGAGGTTCGGTTGAGGTCGACGTCGCAAAAGGCAACCGGTCGGGTCTTGGCATGGCTCGCCATGGCCTCCAAATCGGCCCAGCCTCGGGCTTCCGTACCGATCGCCGCCAACTGAATCGCGGAGTTGAGGTTTTTGCCCCGCAGCAGGGTGGGGACCCCGGCCACCGCCAAGGTGCCCCCGGAGGACTGTATGAATTCTCTTCGTTTCATCATTCGCTATCTTTTTTCGGTTCGGGTGCATCAGACTTCAACCGTGGACGAAAGTAAAGAAAGGAATCCTTTCCTACCCCCTCTCATCCCAGGATCGATTCAAGGAAAGGAGGGGTTGCGCAGGCCGGCATCCTCTTGCTATGAATCACCCATGAAGAAAATATCCCGCAAGGCCTTTTTTGCCGGCGCTCTCTCCGTTCCCTTCGCTCCGGCCCTGCCCAAGCCCGCACCCAAAGCCTCTGCCAAAAAAGGATCCTCGGTCAAGCTCGGGATCTCCAGTTATTCCTACTGGCACTTTCGCCCCCCAAAAGTCACCATCGAACAAGTGATCGAGAAAACCTCCGCCCTCGGCGTTCCCGGGGTCGATATCCTTCACCGCCAGATGGACGGCGAGGACCCTTCCTATTTGCGCAAACTCAAGCGCCACGCCTTCTTGAACGGAGTCGACCTGATTTGCCTCTCCATTCACCAGGACTTCGTCTCGCCCGATGCCGATTCCCGCAAAAAAAATATCGAGCACACCAAAAAATGCATCCGGCTCGCTCACGAAATGGGCATCCCCTCCATCCGGCTCAATTCGGGACGCTGGGGAACCGCCCGTGACTTCAACCACCTGATGGAACTGCGCGGCAAAGAACCCATTCTTCCCGGTCACACCGAAGACGAAGGTTTCAAATGGTGCATCGACTCCATCGAAGAATGCCTGCCCGAGGCCGAGAAGCACGGCGTTCACCTCGCCCTCGAAAACCACTGGGGACTGACCCGCACCCCCGAAGGCCTCCTGCGTATCGCCCAAGCGATCGACTCCCCCTGGCTGGGCGTCCTCATGGACACCGGAAACTTCATGGAGGACCCCTACGACAAGCTGGAGAAAATCGCGCCCTTCACCACCTTCGTGCAAGCCAAGACCTACTTCGGAGGCGGCGAATGGTACACCCTCGACCTCGACTACCCGCGCATCGCAAAGATCCTGTCTGAAGTCGGCTACAACGGATACGTCTCGATCGAGTTCGAAGGCAAAGCCCCCGCCGGGAAAGGCGTGCCTCAAAGCGTCGAGCTCTTGCGCCGGGCTTTTTCCTGAAACCGACCTCGACCTTTCTGAGTTTTTTATCTTTTTTACAAAAAAAGGTTGTTTTTACGGGTTCAAAATGAATGATTTTAATCATTCTCATTACTGTTCCATGAAAGTCTTCAAGATGTTCCTGTTGTTGGCCTTGCCGGTTTCCCTCCGTTTGGCGGGTCAGGACGTGGCCAGCGGTTTGATCGGGCATTGGAAGTTCGACGAACCTTCGGGCACAACCGCGACGGATTCTTCCGGGAACAACTACCACGCCCAGCTTTTCAATGCCGGAACCGGGGCTGCTTCTTGGGTGGATGGGAAGGTCAACGGAGGCATACAGTTGGACGGGACC
>JAYOII010000367.1:0-3385 GCA_038118685.1 Opitutia bacterium | reverse complement strand
GATATCATCCCTGCCGTCCCAACTCCGCCCAACTCATCCATATACTCAATCGCCAAAGTTCTGGCACCCGCTCTGGCAGAAGCCAAGGCAGCCGGGGCTCCCGATGTGCCACCACCCACAACCACCACGTCCCATCTGCCCAAAACGGGAAGCTGATTCGCCGAAAGCTTCAGTTCAGGGCGATCATCAAAACGAAAGCTCTTGGCAGATCCGGAGACCGCGAACATCGCTTTGTCACTGGTGGAAGCTAAATAGTCAATGTCATCGGGCGTTTTCGTTTTACCGGCGAGCTCGGCCGCTACAGTTCCGATTCTCTTGCCAATCGGAGCAAGCCTGTAGGGACTTTTCATAAGTTGATGACGGGTGGTTTCGTTTTTAATTCCTGCGAACGCGTTTAATACGAAAAAATTATCAAATCCCTTGGGGAGATAGTTTTCCGGTTCAGAAGGATCTTCACTGCTCGATCCGGTTTTAATCATGCGTTCGGGGAAGACTAACAGCCCTTCGGAATGATCAGTCATTTTGGGATCGGAAACCATGGACCGGATTCGATGGATCGCTTTGCTATGGGCACGGTAAGTGTCTTCCTTCAAATCAATTTTTGCGTCGTACTGATAGACTGGGTAATCTTTCGAATACTTCACGCCCGGGACTTGCTTACCCTCAATCGTTTCATTTGCCTTTTTTAACTCTCCACCGATGACCGTAAAGGATGCCTGTTTTTTTCCTGCTCTAAAGTCCGTTAACACATTGGGTAATTGACGGGTCAGGACGGCATATGGAGTGGCATCAATAATGACTTTCGCACGGATAGCCTGACGTCCACTGCGATTCACCATGGTCATGCCCGCGGGTTTTCCTTTCTTGTCGACCAATAACTCTGCCGGAAAACTACCGGTCAGAAATTGAATGTTTCTTTTTAACAATACCCGGTCCAACAGCCCCTTTATCTTCATGGGAGTTTGTTGCCTCTTGCCATCGAAGATCCACCTGGTGATATCGGTTTGCGGCTTTTCCCCAGGCTCGAGCCATAATTTTTGATTGGCGCAGATGTCGTAGCCGAGGTAGGGGCGGGATTCGATCACCAACACCGATGCGCCCTTGTCCGAAGCGACACAGGCGGCTTCAACCCCTGCCAGAGACCCACCGGCAACCAGAACGTCCACGTCATAAGCGAGGGGCAAACTGGTTTGCCCTTCGACAATCCTTTGCTGTGAGGCCACCAAGTGGCCCTGCAAAATCAGCAGAGCGTTCAAAGAAAGGACTAGTGCCAAGGGATATTTCATAACGAAAGTGAATGTCTCGGGTATTCGGTTTCTTATATTTTAAAAAGGTGATCTATGGTAATGTCTTTTGAACCCGAATTATTTCCTGAGAGAGGGTAGAAATAAATTCCGAATGAAGGAGCGGGTTTGCGTGAGCAGAAGAAAAATAGAAAAACATAAGCCATGTCATTCCCCGGAATCAAGAGATTCGATCGGTGACAGTCCTGGTACTCATTTGATTTTTCTTTTTTTGAATAAGTTTCTTTAAATGGCCTTATGGAATCAATCCCTTGCATACGATTTCTTGACAACTGCATCCTTCTCCAACGTCAGGAAGATGCCTTCGCAATTTGGTTCCGTTGAGTCCTCCGGGTTCATGAAAAAGCTGAGCTTTTTGTCTGAATTCTCAATGATGTCAGGGCGAAGTCTTTCCCCCTCGGATGGATAGTGTCGGTCGACCCGTGTCATCACTTCGGCCCGACTCATTCCGACATGGATATCACCATATAACTGCTTGTAGGTTTTGTATCTGCCGTCGACTAACTCCGGTTTGATGCATAGGAGGGCTACTCCCGATGGGGTTAGAAGAAAAAGAGCTGCCACGATCAGGATGCCGCGCTTTAACCAATTTGAAGCCAAGCACGCGAAAAACAGGCATGCCAAAGCCCCGATCAATGAGACGGCAGCGATTACGAATAGAGGATGTAGTCCAGTGATCACCTATTTATTCGCTACCAAGATTAAAATTGAGTCAATTTCATAAAATGACCATCGAAAGCTGAAGCCTTTTAAACTTACTCAAGCCAACTTAACTAAAGTTGACCGAATCCCAGGCTTCGCGTTATGGCGTCTGACTGGCTTTTAGAGAGTCTGAAAATTGATCCAAATGATCTGCGTATTCTGGATGGTCCCGCCACTGCACGTCTCGACGCGGAGTATTCAAACCATTCGGATAGTCCTTACCTGACTGACTATCTTTGATCGAATGAAGGAAATGGTCGAGTTTCTTACGCATCTTCGCGAGTTGTTCGGGATGCGATTGGGTAAGGTCACTTTGTTCTTTGGGATCTTTGCTAAGGTTAAAGAGGTGTTCCGATTTCGCATCCCGGACCAATTTGAATTGATGATCAATCAAGGCGCTCTTGTCCCAGATAGCGATCGGGATTGGTCGGCGGTCGGGCATCTCCGTACCCATGAAAATTGGGGAAATGCTCTCCCCGTCAACGGGTGCCAGCAGCGAGTCATCCGGAAGATGAAGGAGATCCATTATGGTGGGTGCGATGTCGAGGGTGGAGCAGGGGGTCCGAACAAAGGACTGCTTGATGACGCCAGGCCATTCGATCAGGCATGGAACACGCAGTCCACCTTCCCAAAGGTCTTTCTTTCCCCCGCGTAACGGTCCGACGGCGTTCTCACCGAAATTCTTGCGAAGTCCGCCGTTGTCACCACTAAACCAGATAAGAGTGTTGTCGGCGATACCGAGCTTACGGAGTCCACCGCGCAAAGCTCCGATGCTGCGATCCATGGCAACCAACTCGCCATAGTGGTGCTGCTCGGCTATGGGCAAGTGCGCGAATGCGGTTCGGTCGGACTCCGAAGCGATCCATGGACTGTGCGGGGCTCCGTACCAGATGACGCTAAGCGATGGCTTGCGCGCTTTCTCCGCTTTCTCAATAAAGGCCAGGGCACGGTCGACGATTATTTCGGATGCATCTCCCTTTGTTTGATCAAAGCGTCCCATCTCGCTGAGTATTGGATGATAGTCGATGAAGTTGGTCGAGGTCAGCCAATGACTGAATCCGTACTTGCCGGGGTGAAACGGATCATCTTTCAGAACCGGTACGCCGGGGCCGCGAATCCCGTTCAGATGCCACTTGCCGAAATGTCCTGTGGAAAAGCCCGCTTTTCGAAGAGCCTGAACAAAGGTCTTCTCTTCCAGGTTGAGGTTGTAACCGTGCTCGAGAACACCGGTGCGGTTGTTGCTGCGTCCGGTGAGGATACCCGCACGGGTTGGGGAGCATACGGGTGCGTTGGCATAGAACCGCTCGAAACGTAATCCGTTGGCCGCCATGGCATCAAGATGCGGTGTTTTGAGAAAAGGGTGTCCGTAACACCCTGCC
>JAYOII010000366.1:0-3386 GCA_038118685.1 Opitutia bacterium | reverse complement strand
TACCTCCGTAGAGGAGGACCATACCCGGAACGAGCCTGGAAGCGACCGTCCCGATTCTCTTGATCCCCCCCACCACGACCAGACCGACCAGGACGGCGAGCAGAAGGCCGAAGAGTCCATTGCCGGTGTTCTGCGCATCGCCGACAAACCAACCTTGGGGCTCGAAAAACATGGAACGGACAATTTGGGTGAGTTGGTTGGACTGGAGGAGCGGAAGACAACCGAACAGTCCGCAGGCGGCAAAGAAGATGGCCAAGGGTTTCCATTTTTCGCCCAGTCCTTCGCGGATGAAATACATGGGGCCACCCTGCTCCACCCCGTCCGCATCCTTGCCACGGTACATCACGGCGAGCGAACAGGTGTAGAACTTGGTCGCCATCCCGAGCAAGGCGCAGACCCACATCCAAAACAAGGCGCCGGGCCCGCCCTGCGTAATGGCCACGGCAACCCCCGCTACGTTGCCCATCCCGACGGTTCCCGACAAAGCGCTGCAAAGAGCGTGAAAATGACTGACCTCCCCGGGAGCGTCTTCCTCTTTTTCCTTCCCCAAAAGAAGACGCAGGCCATGCCCGAGGTATCGGAAGGGCGTGAACTGGGAAAAGAGGGCGAACAGGGCCCCGCCCCCCAAAAGGAGGTAAAGCAAGTTGCCCCAGAGCCAACCGGAAAATTCGGAGAGAAATTCGCCCATCAATCCCACAACCCTGCGCCTTTTGAGGATCAGGTCACGCAAGAAATCGTTTTTCTTGCTTGTGCTCGGTTCGGGGGACATTTGAATTGGACGGCATGATCGCTCCGATAGAAAACGATGGCCCGAGGAACGTATTGGGTGAACCCTTGCAACCATGCTGTACGAGACTGAACACGGGATGGTTTCGCAACGGCTCCTGCGAGACGGCACCGGGAGACGGTGGGCGTCACGTCGTTTGCGCCGTGATGACGGACGAGTTTCTCGCCTTCAGTCAGGCCATGGGCAACGATCTTTCCACCCCGATGCCGGATTATAATTTCCCGGGGTTGAACGAGGGGGATTGTTGGTGCCTGTGCGCCGCCCGTTGGCAGGAGGCACTGGAGGCGGGAGTCGCGCCCAAAGTCAAGTTGGCCGCCTGCGAGCAATCGGCCCTCGAGATCATTAACCTGGAGGACCTGAAGGCCCACCAGACGGAAGATTGATGACCGACCGAAGAAGATTCCTTCTCCAGTCCATCGCCCTGTCGAGCGCCCCGTTCGTTGTCCGGGGCAAAAACAACAAACCTTTTAGGGTCGGGGTGATCGGGCATACCGGTCGGGGGAACTTCGGGCACGGGTTGGATTCGGTCTGGAAACTTCATCCCCAAACCACCATCGCAGGCCTTGCGGATGCCGAGCCGAATGGCTTGAAACGGGCTCAAGCGAAGCTCAAGGAAGGAAAGTCCTATGCGGACTACCGCGAAATGCTGGACAAGGAACGACCCGATTTCGTGGCGGTTTGCCCGCGGCACGTCGATCAGCGTGTCGACATGATCAAGGCAGCCTGCGAGTTCGGAGCCAAGGGGATTTACGTGGAAAAGCCCTTTGCCCGCAGCTTGGAGGAATGCGATTGGATCAGGGAAGCCTGCGCGAAATCCGGGACGAAATTGGCGGTTGCCCACCGCAACCGTTATCACCCGGCTTTGGCCATCGCGAAGAAATTGATTGGCGAAGGTCTTCTCGGAAAAGTGGTCGCCCTGCGGGGGCGCGGAAAGGAGGATCGCCGCGGAGGAGGCGAAGACTTGTGGGTTTTGGGCACGCACGTATTCGACTTGTTCCATGCCTTGGCCGGCAAACCTCTCTCTTGTTCCGCGGAGATCCGCAAGGAAGGCAGGTTGGCGGGCAAGCAGGACGTCGTTGAGGGCAACGAGGGGCTCGGCCCCCTCGCCGGCGACGAGGTGCATGCGAGATGGCGGATGGAAAACGGGTGGACGGCCACCTTCGACAGCATCAAGGGACATGGCACGCGGGCGGCGGGGTTCGGTCTGCAGGTTGTCGGGAACGAAGGGATTTTGGACGTTCGTTGTGACAAGGAGCCCCTTTTTTACTATCGCAAGGGATCGCCATGGGACCCACGGACAACGCGCGGGGATTGGATCCCTTTGAGCTCGGGCGGATTGGGGAAAACCGAAACGCAAGACGTCAAGGGAACGGTGCGCAACCATTTGGCCGCCATCCGTGATCTGGTGAATTGCGCCCAAGGGGATGGAGAGCCAAAATGCGGATTGGCGGAAGGCATAAGGACGGTTTCCTTCGTTTCCTCGGTTTTCGAGTCCCATCGATTGGAAGGCAAGCGGGTGGAATTCCCTCTGAAAACAAGGGTGAACCCGCTGTCGCTTCTTTAGGGTTCGTTCCGTGATGACTGATCTCTCGCTCCTTCACGGAGGACAAGCGATCGGTGAAAGCCATGGGCGCCTTATTTTTCGTGTTTTTAAAAAATCATTTGCGGTGAATCCGCTTAAGAGTCAGTAATCTAGCCTTGGGAAAACACTACAGGCATGCCTAAGATAGAAAACGAGATCTGGTCGAGAATCAGAGAAGGCGATTCCGTAGCTTTTGCGGAATTATACGATGGCTTTGCGTCCGCCATGTTTTCGTTATCCCTTCAAATTCTCAATGACCGCTGGGAAGCCGAAGAGGTCATTCAGGACGTTTTTTCCTACCTTTGGAGAAAGCCCGATGCCTTTTCTCCGGAGAAGGGAAAGTTCAGCAGTTGGCTTCTCGTTTTGACGAGAAACCGGAGTATCGACCGGTATCGTTCGAGAAAGCGCAGGACGGACAAGGCGGAGAACGATGAAATTCTGGGTTCGCGGAGCGATCCTTCCCAAAAAGACGCATCCGACGAAGCCACCGACAACGACGAACGGGCTCACTTGCGCGAAGCCTTCTCCGAATTACCCGATGAACAAAGAAGAGTTCTCGAGTTATCCTATTTCAAAGGGATGAATCACGTGGAAATAGCCGAACGGCTCGACTTGTCGCTTGGAACGGTCAAATCAAGAATCAGGTTGGGCGTCGAAAAGCTCAGGTACGCCTTGTCGTCCCTCAGGATATGAAGATTCAAAAACAAAGAGCCCGAACTGCGATTCCCCCCCTGCCTGCAAAAACGAAGGCATGGTTTGCAAATCGACCTCCATCGCATAAACATTAACCTTTAAAGTTTTGGACTCTCTCAAACAACAAGCCCAAGATTACGCCCTCGGTACTTTGCCCAAGGACGATGCCATTCTTTTCGAGGCCTTGCTCGAAAGAGACGAAGATGCCCGTAGGCACCTCATCGAGGCCCAAGAAGACTTTGCCAACCTGTCGATGTTGGCCCCCCTTTCCGATGCCGGTGAAAACCTGAGATCAAGGGTTTTGGAAAGCTGCCAACCCAAAAA
>JAYOII010000365.1:0-3389 GCA_038118685.1 Opitutia bacterium | reverse complement strand
GGAAACGAACAATGACGAGAGTAATGTTCTGCATTCCAGCTTAAAGAGCATGCGACGAAAAACATTGTATTTGTTACAATTACTCTGCTAGTTAATTTCACCGTCCTCATTCCGTCAAAAGAATGAACCACTTGCCAACTTTGAAAAATCCCTTCAAACCAACCCTGTCCCTCATCGTGCTTTGCGGGATATTCGCTTGCTCGGAAACACCTCCGGACAAACCGGGACCTATCGTGGAAGAACCCAAACCGGAGGAATCCCCCAAGGTCACGGAAAAAGTTCCCCCCCTGACCGAACCCCTTGTCCACATAGAGGAATTGGACCAGTTTCAAGATTACTACAAGGAACAGCACACAACGAGCTTCAGTCACGTTCGCAACAAGAATTGGTTCAGTTTCAGGGCGGGAAAAGCAGGACTTCTCACCAAAATCCTTCTTTATGGAAAACCCACCGTTCGAGTCACCGCTTATTACGGGAATTCCATGAGAGGCTTCATCAGGGAAGGAAACCCAAGCACAGGCCCAAAATACGGAGCATGGAAACTGAGTCGGGACGACATTTTGGACCAATTGGCGGCTCAAAGCCTGACCGAGAACGACAGTGGTTGGATTACCATCAAAATGCTTGGAGAGATTCCACAGGAAATCGGCAAGACTTATTTTTTGGTATGCGAGGAGATAGATGAGAAATCATGGTTCGGTGATTTTGCATTCGGAGAAGGCAACCCCTACCCGCACGGAAGAATTTGGTTTAACCCTGATCACGATCTTGTTTTCCGCACCTACGTGGGCCGAACAGTATCGAACGCAGAACAAGCCAGGAATCAACCCAACCACAGAAAACCCGGTCAGCAGGCACATTCGGCTCCGACTCCCATTCCAGTTCCCGTCCAACCGCTTCCTCCCCAAGAGCAGCTCATCCCGAAACAAGCTGAACCTGCTCCGGAAAAACCAGCCGAGCCAAAAACCTTGCCGAATGAACCAGCGTCTCTCCCTCCTGATCCGGTTCAGCCACAAGTGCTTCCTGGAATCAAGCCCGAACTCCCCCGACAAGAAATTACTCCCCCTGCCCCAACCCCGGAAAGGAATGCTTCGGTACCCTCGAGGCCAATCTTACCGAAATCTCCGCCAGATCAAAACGCCACTCAGAAAAACAGCCTTTTCAATCGCCTCTTCAAAAAGAATTGACTCTAGCGGCAAGGTGGCGACTCCATGACTATTTTTCCACCTGTTTTGATTTTTCACCACGACGCCGGATCGGAAAGCTTGAATGCGATGCAAAGCCAAGGGCAAGATCCCGATGGACAGAGATTGGTACCAGGAGGCGGACTTGAACCGCCGGCCTCCGCGTTATGAGTGCGGCGCTCTAACCAGCTGAGCTATCCTGGCGCAATCAAATGAAAGACGATTCCACAAGTACACCATAGAATGAAAATGGTCAACGATAAGGATTCGCTTTCCCTCGGCGAATAAAATTGTTTGCTTCTTCCCCGTTCTCTTCTTGCCCTTCCCTATGTATCGGGAAAGAATTGACTCCATGAAAACCATTTACTCTAGAAGATTGTTTGTCAGCCAACTCGGAGGAGGTCTTGCCTTCCCCTTCGTAGCCCGGACGTCATGGGCCAAATCCCCCCCCAGCGAAACCGTCAGGCATGCAAGCTTCGGAGGTGGAGGAATGGCTGGTTCCGACCTTGGCAATATCAGTTCCCATAAGAACGTGTTGGTTGCCGCCGTAGCGGAAATCGATCCGAATCGCCGCCGGCAGGCTCAACAGCGTTTCAAAACGGCCAAAGTATATGGCGATTGGCGTGAAATGCTCGAAAAAGAAGGACCGAACCTTGACTGCGTGAACGTATCGACTCCCGACCATATGCATGCCTGCATGGGAATGTCCGCAATGCAAATGGGCTTGCACGTTTATGGCCAAAAACCACTGACCCACGACGTCGCAGAATCCCGCGCCCTGACCGAATTCGCAAAAGAAAACAAACTGATGACCCAAATGGGGATTCAAATTCACTCCTCGACCCAGTACCGGACGGCCGTACAAATCGTCCATGACGGCGTGATCGGCAAGGTCAAGGAAGCCCATTCCTTCAGCAACAAGAGATGGGGGGACGCCAACCCAAAACCAAACAGGAAGGATCCCGTACCCGAAGGGTTGGATTGGAATGCCTGGATTGGACCGGCTCCCTACACTGACTTCATCAAAGGCTATTATCACCCGGGCCAATGGCGCAAGCGTCTCGATTACGGAACCGGCACCTTCGGGGACATGGGTTGCCACATTTATGACCCGACTTTCAAGGCTTTGGGCCTTACCTATCCCATATCCCTCCGTTCGGAGGGCAAACCACCCAGCACGGACAACTGGGGATTCGATGCCAAGATTCACTACTTATTCCCGAAAACCAAGTACTCCGCGGGTCAAAATCTTCCCGTAACTTGGTATGATGGAGGACAAAGACCCCCTGCTCAAGTCACTTCCTTGCTGGAAGGGAAAAAACTTCCCGGTCAAGGTTCGGTAATTATCGGAACCAAGGGGACCATGCTCATTCCTCATGTCGGAATGCCCGAACTTTTCCCCAAAAAAGATTTTGCGGACGTTGAAGTCAAGAAAGTGGAAGGAGAAAGTCATTGGCATCAATTCATCGATGCCGTTCGTGGGAAAGGACCGGAACCATCGGCAAACTTTTCTTATTCCGGCCCGCTCTCGGAAACAGTTTTGCTGGGAGGTATCGCGACCAGATTCCCGAAAGAGGAACTGGTTTGGGATGCCCCCGCTCTTGCCTTCAAAGGCAACCAAGAGGCGACTCAGCTAGTCAGCCGGAAATATCGCAAAGGCTGGTCTATCAAAGGATTGGGCTAAAGGCGCCTCATTCCCCCTTTGGGGCTTTACTCACGCCAAGCCAGCCACCCTCTTTGGAGGGAGCCTCGCAATTGATGGAGTAAGGCTTTATGAGGGTCCAGATGAAAAAGCGTTTGCGAGATCACGCATTTTCTTTCCATAAAACAGTCAAGATCGTGATACCGCAATGGCATGAATGAAAACTATTTCAACACGCTTTTTTTAGGTCTGCCCGAAGCCGAAAAGCTCCCCTTGACTTTTGCCATCCTGACGGCTTGCAACCCCATGGACCTCCCCCTGAGCAAGGACGAAAACAAAAAAAGAAACCTTGAAATGTTTCAAATTCTAAGCGACAAGGGAAAAATATTCACCCGGATTACGGGAAGTTCACCCGACTGGGCCCATCAAGAGCCAAGCTTTCTTGTCCATTGCTCTCGGAAGGAAGGGTTGGAATTAGGCCTGACCTTCGAGCAACGGGCCATTTTTTGGGTAAACGGCGATCAACTCGAAATCATAGAATGTTCAACCGGAAAGGCCCATGC
>JAYOII010000364.1:0-3397 GCA_038118685.1 Opitutia bacterium | reverse complement strand
GTCTCTTCTTTTAAGAGGCGCTTTTTTTCTTTGAGGCAAGGGCTTTCCAACAGAGGCCCATTGCGATCAGGACCAAACCGGTCCCGAGTACCTGTCGTTCCACGAAGAAGGCAAGTGATAGGCAGGAGAGCAAGCCGAGGTATGAAATCCACACGGGATAGAGGCGTTCTTCCGGGCTCAAGCGGATGGCGCACAGGTTGGTCACGGCGTAATAAACAAGCACCGTGAAAGCGCTGAAGCTCCAAGTGAGCTTCAAGTCCCCCACGCAGACCAATCCGCTGATTATCACTGCGACCAGGACGGTTGCGACGGCGGGTACTTTGGTTGATTCCTTCAC
Source organism: Opitutia bacterium (assembly GCA_038118685.1). GTDB lineage: Bacteria > Verrucomicrobiota > Verrucomicrobiia > Opitutales > Seribacteraceae > Seribacter. Next base: position 3,060 of record JAYOII010000364.1, on the reverse strand, counting down.
TTGTCCGACTTGTTTGGGGAAATCGCCCCGTCTTCCCATGGCCAGAGCCACCCGGGACAAGCCGAGCAGGAGGTTGAGCAATACGCTCAACAAGGCCAAAGCGGCTCCCAAGGCGAGAATCATGCCTAACTTCGCCCCGCCGATTTTTTCGGCGAGAAGGGAGAGAGATCCAAAACCCTGTCCTTCCGCATGGGCAAGGCTGACGGCGCATACGCCAAGGTAAAGCAAGGCGGTCAGTACGAGCGTTACTATAATTGCCAGTGGAATGGTGCGCCGGGGTTCGCGAACTTCCTCCCCCAAGGTGGCGATGCGACCGTATCCGGTATAGGCCACGAACATAAGGGCCGTGGCTTCGAGGAACGCGGATTTACGGGTGGAATCAAAGATAGGCGAGAGAAACTCATTTTTGTTTTGTAATGAAGGAAACCCAATCGCCAAGTAGGCTAGGAGAGAAAGCAGGACGGCGTAGACGATGATGGCGTTCACGGCATTGCTTCGTTGCATCCCGGTTAGGGTAACCACCGTTAGAAGGGCTACCGTTCCCAAAGCGACTGCGATCGTATGATCGGGAGCAAAGTAGGTGGCGAAACCAAGAGCCGCCGTAGCGGCGGAAGCGGATTTTGCGCAAAGGAACATCCACCCGGCCGTGAAGCCAAGGTAGGGGGAAAGCCAGCGGTGACCGTATTCGTAGGTTCCGCCGCTCACCGGATGATTAGCCGCCAACTGAGCGCTGCTGAGTCCGTTGCAGGTCGCGACCCCGCCCGCAATGACCAAGGCAAGCAAGACGGATGGGCCCGCGATTTGTTCCCCAAGCCCGAGGCTTACGAAGACGCCAGCCCCTATGATCGAGCCCATTCCCATTAAAATTGCGCCCGGTAAGCCCACCACGCGCTGAAGCTGATTTCCCGAAGAGCTCATTGAATCGAAGTCGTCCTTCGGGAGGACTATTGATCCCTTTCGGGAAGGAGAAGGAATTCCGTTGCGTTGCCATCCCGAAACCTTTCGAGGAGTTCCGGTTCAAAGGGCTCACCCCCGAACCCCGCAATCTCAATTTTTCTCCAACTCGACGGGAAGGGTGTCAAAGGGAAGGGCTTTTCAACCGGATATTGGCTTTTCAATACCCGGTAGATCTTCCTCCCGATCTGATCCTGTGAAACAAAATGGTGTTCCCCTCTGCTGCCCATATAGTGCCAGTTGCCTATCAACTTAACTGGTTCCATAAGTCCCCTGAGGCGCTCCCCGCTGACTTCTTCGGAGTACCATGGAGCAGGCGCTTTGGTTGCGATCGCGCTTTTTTGGGCCACTTTTTTTCCACCGATCATTGAGCCACCGGCAAGAATGACGGGAGATAGAGTCACCACCTTGGCACTGGTCTTGACCGGTTCGGGAACCGATTTGTTCGTGTGACCTCCGCAAGAGCAGAGCAGCAGGCCGATGAGTAAGGGAGGGATTGGTTTCATAAATTTAACGGCTTCATGGCTAATCGGCATATTCTGGGCCATACTCGCGGATCATTTTCCGTTTCACGGCTTCCCATTCCAGTTTGCCGAACTCATTTCCCGTATAGTTGTTTTGAACGATGCGGTAGGTCTCGTCCACGATTTGTTCGTCCACCACCGAGTAACCGCTTTGCGAATTCGCAGAGGATTGGGTCATGATCTGAACCTTGCAGGCTTCCACCAGTTGGTGCGTCAGGTAGAAGGCTTCGTGGACGCTTTTTCCAAGGGTGATGGCTCCGTGGTTGGGGAGGAGGAGAACCTTGTTTTCGGGACCCAGATCTTCGATCATCCGGGCGCAAACGTCGCTCGATGAGGAGGTGGCATGTTGAAAATCGTGATAGGAAATGCCACCGACGTCCATCGAGTAAACCGAAAGTCCGCGGATCAATCCACCTTCGAGGTTGGCCACTGCATTGACCTCGGGGACGTGAACGTGCATGACCCACTCGGCGGCCCGTTCCGAGGTATGAAGGGCGGAATGGATTTTAAAGCCGGCCGGGTTAATCGGGCAATCCGTCGAGCCTTGGTGGACGATTTTTCCTCCGGCATCGACCTTGATCAGCGAACTGGCGGTGATCTCCTCCCAAAGCAATCCGTAGGGGTTGATCAGGTATCGGTCCGTTTCCCCGGGGACGCCAGCCGTAATGTGGGTATGAATAAGATGAGTCCATCCAAGCATGTCGAAGACCCGGTAGGCCGCCGCCAGTTCGACCCGCGCGGCCCATTCGGCTTCTCCCATCTCGTCCTTGATGGATCTGGTCGAATTCATTGGGTCTGGCTTTGGATGTTTGTAGAGAAACTCTGTGCTATTCCGATGTCTCGACCCCGTACTTGTTTTGCAAGCCGCTTAATTTTGCCCGCATGTCGGCGAGGGTCTTCTTGTAGGCGGGCTTGTCGTGCACGCTTTGCATCTCCAAGGGATCCTTTTTCAAGTCTACGAGGTTCCATTCGTCCGTTCTTGGAAAATGCACGAGTTTGTAGCGCTCGTCCCGGATTCCGTAATGAGCGGGTACGCCGTGACCGCCTGCTTCATAATAATGATAGTAAATGGCTTCTCTCCAATCGGTATCCGGGTTCTTGAAGAGGGGCATCAGGCTCCTTCCCTGAATTTCCTGAGGTACTTCGGCTCCGGCAGCTTCGAGAAAGAAGGGAGCGAAGTCGATGTTCTGGGTCAGCTTTTTGATTTTCGTCCCCGGGGTGATTTTTCCGGGCCAACGCATGACCAAGGGCATCTTGAGGGACTCCTCGTAAATCCAGCGCTTGTCGTACCAGCCGTGTTCGCCCAAGTAGAAGCCTTGATCGGATGAGTAGATCACGATGCTGTTCTCGCTTAGGCCCAGCTTGTCGAGAGACTTCAGGATACGTCCGATCCCATCGTCCACTGCAGCCACGCACCGGAGGTAGTCCTTTACGTAGCGCTGGTACTTCCATCGGACGAGCTCCTTGCCTTCCAAGCCTGCTTTCAGAAAGGCTTCGTTTTTCGGTCCATAGGCAGCGTCCCATGCGTGTCTTTGTTCCTTGCTCATGCGCCCGAGAAAGGAGTTCATGAATTTTGCATAGC
>JAYOII010000363.1:0-3397 GCA_038118685.1 Opitutia bacterium | reverse complement strand
TCCTTGGCCATGGCCTTGCTTGAGAAAAAACCATCCTGGGCGAGCATTCCGGTCAACCCGAGAGAGGCAAAGCCTCCTCCCAGATCTCGTAGGAATTCTCTGCGGTGGGTACGGTTGCAAAAAGTGTTGGTTGGTTTGTTCATGTCGAGACTTTCGGGTTCGATTAATCGAGGTATAGAAATTCGTTCAGGTTGAGAGCAAGCAAGGCAAAGCGGTCGAGGGCGTCTTTTTCAGATAAGTTTGCGGAAGCCTTGATATCCTCAAGCATGTTGATTGCCGCCTTGATTTCCTCGTTGGACGGGGTTCGTGACAAAATCAGCTTCAGGCCAAGCGAGATTTGCTTGGAGGGATCTTCTCCCGCTTCCTTGCGGATTCTTTCGGCAAACGTTTTGGCCGAGTCGTTCATGAACTTTCCGTTGAGCATATTGAGGGCCTGAGTCGGAACCGTAGTGCTGAACCGAACCGGACAAGTCGAGTCGGTATCCGCCATGTCGTGGTTGATGAGGATTGGCATCTGCATGGATCGCTTGACCTTGACGTATACGCTTCTGCGGTTGGCTTGCTCGGGCGTGGAAGCTCCCCAACCAGCGCCTTTCCTGGATGCCGTGGCGAGAATGACTTCGGGAAGAGGAGGGGTTACGCTGGGTCCGCCTACTTCAAGGTTGATCGTTCCCTTGGCGGCGAGTACCGAGTCTCTCACCTCTTCGGCCCCAAGTCTTCTCATGTCAAACCTCCAAAGCAGGTCGTTCAAAGGATCTTTCTCGAAGCAATCGTCAGAGGGAGAGGATGATCGTCGGTAGGCTTGCGAAGTCATGATGAGCTTGTGCATGGCCTTGATGTTCCAATCTGATTCCATGAAACGAACGGCCAACCAATCTAGAAGCTTGGGGTGGGTTGGCAAGTCGCCTTGGAAGCCAAAGTCGCTGGTGCTGCGCACAATTCCCCGACCGAAATGATGTTGCCAAATTCGGTTGACCATAACCCGTGCGGTTGCGGGGTTGTCCTTGGACGTTATCCATTCCGCCAAGGCTCGTCTTCTTCCGGACGATTTGCTCGTCTTGTACTCTTCCGGAATGACTGCGGTTTGCGAGGTCAAAACAGAAGGAAAGCCCGGGTTGACCACATCCCCCTTGAGGGATGGATTTCCCCGGCGGAGTACGTGCGTGGTGTTGTTGCCCCGCTCCCCGACGGCCAAAACCTCGTATTCGTTTTCCTTGGGCTTGCTCGGAAGGTGCCTTTGCAAGTCACGGGATCGGGCCTTGTATTGGTTGAACGCCCCTTCCCCCATCAAGTTTTTGGCGTGTTTTCTAATCAGAGCCGCTAGATCGACGGCTTCGTCAAAACTGTCCAAGCCCAAGTCCACGTACTGTCCGCCGGAGGTTTGCTTGCAATGAACCGCGATTACGTTTTTGCCCGTTTGCAAAACGTCGCTTGCTTCTTTGGAAACATCGTGAATTCCGTATTTGGATACGTGACCTTTTCGTTCGAGGATCAGTTTACCATTCAGATAGACTCGGGCATCCTCGTCGTGGTGGAGGGTGATTCTCAAGGTTTTGGGAATGGCGGCCAAACGGAAGTTTTTTCTAAGCCAAATATCCGAGGTATGCCATTTGGTGTTCACCTTGGATCCGGGGGTTCCCTCTCTTCCGAATCCGCCCTTGCCCGAATCCCATTTGGAATGATCAAAGCCCACCTCAAACCAATCGTCCGATGGTTTTTCGAGGGAATAGTTCCAAGTCGAACCATTCGCTCTTGCATCGGAAATCAAGACAACGGGCTTGCTTCTGATTTTGGATGATTTTTCCAGCAAGAGGTCATCGTTGAATTGAACCAGAAATTTTGTCTCGAAGTCATCAATTTGACGTTGCAGGTCCTTTTCGCGACGGGACCATTTTTCGAATTGAGTGGCAAATTGTAAGTTTCCTTTGGTGGCTTTTACCTTAACCAAATTGGTATTTCCTTTTCCATGAGGAGACACGTTGGCGAAGAAAGAAAGCATGGAATAGTAATCCTTCGTGGGTATCGGATCGATTTTGTGATCATGGCACCGGGCGCAACCAATGGACATAGCCAAAAATATGTCTCCCGAGGTTCTAAGAATGTCGTCCAAGTAATCATAGCGGGCAAGTTCACGGTCAGCCGGTTCGTCGTCCCAAATTCCCATACGATGAAACCCGGTTGCGGTGATCGCATCCGCATCCGCTTCGGGTAACTCGTCCCCCGCCAACTGTTCTTGCACGAAGCGGTCGTAGGGTTTGTTCTCGTTGAAAGCCCGTATTACGTAGTCGCGGTATCTCCAAGCCAAGGGCTTGTCTCCGTCCCGTTCGTAGCCGTTGGTTTCCGCATAGCGGACCAAATCAAGCCAGTGCCTGCCCCATTTTTCACCGTAGTGGGGAGAGGCAAGCAGGCGGTCGATTGTTTCCTCGAATGCTTTTTCCGAATGATCTTCCAAAAAGGCGTCGACCTGATCGAGTTCGGGTGGCAAACCGATCAAATCGAAGTGAGCTCTCCGAAGAAGCGCCGAAGGCTGGGCCGGTTGATTGGCAGGCAAACCGGACTTATTGAGCTTATCGAGGATAAAGGCATCGATAGGGTGCTTGGCTCCGGTGCCCGAAGGAGGAGAGTGATCGATCGGCTTGACGTAAGCCCAGTGGGCCTTGGTCCGCTCGTTGACTACGGTATTGCTCCAATTTTCCTCCTTTTCGTGATGAAATTGAATCTCGTCTTCGGGATGGAAGGGCAACCCGCGCTTTACCCAACTTCCAAGGATGGCGATTTGTTCATCGGAAAGTTTGCCCTTCGGGGGCATCTGATGGTCTTCGTCCTCATACGAAACCATTTGAAGAAGCAGGCTAGCTTCAGGTTTTTCCAAATCGACGGCGGGACCGATTTCTCCTCCGTCCAAAATACCCTGTCGTGTGGTTAAAACGAGGTCACCGCGGATCTTCTTTTCCGCACCGTGGCATTTCCAACAGTTTTCCTGCAAGAGGGGTTTGGCTTTATCTTTCCAAAAGGCAAGGTCTTCCTTGCTAAGATTTTTTTGCCCATATGAAATAAAAGGAAAAAGAAAAAAGCAGAAAATAATGCGGGCAAATTTGAATTTCATCTGTATTTCAGGCTATCGGTATGAAGGAGGTAATCAAAGTAATTCATGCAACTCGAAGAAAAACGCAACCGAGGCTTGCGGAGATTTTGTCAGCGGTTTCCTTGACCAGAAGACCGACTCGGGGAATTTCCCTTTCAGGCAGTCGACTGGCGGGGGCCACCAACCAAATTGCTCCAGCTAAGTCTGCGTTTCGGTTGAGTACGGCGGAGCCAACGCATACTTGGCCTTCCATCTCCTCCTCGCGGTCCACGGCATAACCAAGCCTCGCAACTTCCTCGACTTCCGCAAGAA
>JAYOII010000362.1:0-3411 GCA_038118685.1 Opitutia bacterium | reverse complement strand
ATCCACAGTCCCGTTCGTTGGACCGAAACGATCCTCAAGATGAGAGAATCCGGTGCGCTGGAATTTCAGGAATGCGGTCCCGGCAACGTTCTCACCAAGCTCTTGCGGCAAATTCCCTGAATCGGAGGCTTTTTTGCGTCTTCAAGTAATCTCTTTTGCTTCCACTGCCCGAGCCTATTGCTCGTCCCAAGGGGACTTTCTTTTATCTCTCTCTTTTTGTTTGCATGTATTATTGATAATTAATGAAAGAAAATAATTATCGTAAAGTTCATACTATCAGTGGTTTGTGGGATTGTTCATAAAAAAATCGTTGTTTTTATGAAACAAATTTAATTCTAATGCTAATACCCTTTGAACCAGTTTCAGCCAAATAGTTAATTCCCTTCATAACCTTGCCTCTTTATGCCCGACTATCGGGCAGGGATATTTTTGGCTTTTTTTACACGCGCCCGATCGCTCTAAAACTTCTCTTTACGAATCAAACACCTTCCGATCAAGAGGTGTTAATCAAGCAAGAATACTATGAAGAAGCCTACGCTCTCCTCAATCCTCATCACCTCCGTTTTCGGTTTTGCCGCGAGCTTGCAAGCGGCCAACAACTGGACCCCGGCGGAACTGCCGACCGAATTATGGTTTGACGCATCTGATTCCTCTACCGTCACAGGAAATCCCGTCAGTCAGTGGAACGACAAGTCCGGAAACAACCGACATGCCACTCAGACAAACGCCGGCTACCGTCCAAGTCCACAGTCGGGCGCGCTCAACGGCAAAGACGTTTTGCGCTTCGATGGTTCGGACGACAAGATTTACTTCCCCGGCGGGTTCGTGCCAGGTGATGCCGTCGTCGTTTACAAGCGTTCGAACAAAAACCAACCCGTCGTTCAGTTCGGAAGAGGAAGCAATCGAGGGTTGGCCGGCGAGGGTTACCCCGCTAACAACACTCATAACAGGTATTCGACCGATGGTTATGCTCTCGAGGAAACTAGGCCGGACGGTTCGTTCGGTTCGGACTACTACATCCTCTACGGCGGGGGTACGAGATGGACGGGCCCCCTGTCCACCACGATTACGGAAAACGGAATCGGAGAGGGCAATCCTGGTTATTATCACCTGAACGGAGATATCGCTGAATTCGTCGTTTTCAGTGATGCTCTCTCAACTGCCGACCGTGATCGCGTGGTTGGTTATTTGGCTCACAAGTGGGGTCTGACGTCTAAACTGCCCAGTACCCACCCTTACAAGTCAAACGCTCCTCTCGCCAGCACCAAACCTACGTTCTTCGGAAGAATCGGCACCTCCAGTTCATCGACTCCCATGCGCGTCGAATTCACCAACGCCGGAAGCCTTATGGACGTCACCAACCTGACTGCCTCTTCTTTCAGCGTTTCAGGTGGGTCGGTGTCCGCAGTTAGCAAAGTCGCCGACGGCAACTACACTTTTACTCTTTCGCCGACCACTCCCGGTACCGACGTCACCGTTTCCATGGCGAGCGGTGTCAAGGACTCGGACAACAAGGATTTACTCGGCGGTTCATACACGGTTCGTTTTGGAATCGGAGGTCTGTACCGCCCCGACGTATTGACCGGGTATTGGAATTTCGACGAGGGGTCGGGTAACCAAGCCCAGAATTCGGGTACGGCCGGTCCTCTCAAAGTGGGAACCCTTAATGGTGGAGCCTCTTTCAATACCTCGGACAAAAAATTCGGCGCATCTTCCTTGCGACTTTCGGATTCCGACGGTAATTCCCGGGTTCTCGTTACCAATCCGCTCGATTTGGGAGGAACCCTCTACTCCGCGACTTTTTCGATTTCCACATGGTTTAAGGAGGTCTTTCCCAACAATGCCTGGCGCACGTTGTCCCGGGGTTCAAGTCGCCATCACCATGTGATCATCCAAAACGGCGGCAATAGGGTCGGAGTCTTTGCAAACAACAACGGGAACTTTCGCCCATCCAACCCAACGTTCAACCTGACTCCTGCCTCTACTTCCGGCGCTTGGCACCACTTGGTTGCCGTCAGCACGGGTGGTGTAACGCATTTTTATTACGACTCCGTTTACATGGGGTCGGCCGACCGGGATACTGCGAACAACATCTATTCGATCGGTGGCAGCAACGGGGGCGGTCAGAGATTCTCGAAATTCCTCGACGATTTTCGAGTCTACTCGATCGCCATGGATCAAGCCGACGTGGACATTCTCTACAACAATGGCAACGGGGACATTGGGCCCGAAGCCAGTTTGGCCTCCGCTCCCGTTTTGAGCGGAGCCAACAGCGTGAGCCTCACGCTGGACTTCAAAAGAGATGGTGCGAACGTTGCGGTGACGGGTCTTACGGCTTCCGATTTTCAAGTGACCAACGGCACGGTTTCGGGGCTTACCTCCGCAGGTACCGGACAGTACACCTTGACCCTGAACGCTTCCAGCCTTCGCGGAGCCACCACTCTTACCCTCCCCACCGGTTCCGCCTATGACGCCCAAGCCCGTGGTAACGCAAAGCTCGAGTATACGATTGAATTCGTTGAAACCGTCACCCGTTATGCGGATTTGGAAGGTTGGTGGAAGTTCGATGGCAACCTCAACGACCTCAGCGGCAATGGACGCAATGGCGCTCATGTCAATACCACGGATTTCGAAAACCTTACGACGACCGGTAAATTTGGTTCCGCTCTTTCACTCGATGGTGTAAACGAGCACATCAACGTAACCGGATACAAGGGCATTACCGGTTCCGCCGCCCGCACCATGTCCGCTTGGATCAAAACTTCCAAATCGGATGCCGCCATCATGAATTGGGGACAAAATGCCAGCCGTAAGAAATGGACTTTCCGTACCCAAACCAACAACGGTTTGCCCGGAGCGACCCGCGTTGAGATCAATGGCGGAGCCCGGGTCGGAGACGTGGGCGTGGATGATGATTCCTGGCATCACGTGGCGGCTGTCCTAAGCGGAGCGAATTTGAATTCCTTGACCCTCTACTTGGATGGTCAGCCCTTGGGCAACTCCTTCACGTCCGGCGGTGGCAACACAATCAATACCACTGCCTCGCAAGATTTGCGCTTCGGCATTGATTTCTCGAGCCGGCGTTTCAAGGGTTTGATTGACGATGCTCGGCTTTATTCGGTCGCCCTTTCCGCTGTCGAAATCGCCAGCATCTATGGGAACGGTCTGGGAGACTTCGGATACGCCGGTCCCATTATCACTGGTCCGGCTAGTGTTGCAGGCACCTCGGGCAATTACCAAATCGATTTCAAACTGGGTAATTCCGCGGAGAACGTAACCGGTTTTTCCGCTTCCGATATTTCCGTGCCCGGAGCGTCGGTATCGGCTTTTACGGCCGTGTCCGCCAGCCGGTATACCTTTACGGTCACCCCGCAGGCAGTTCCTTCTACGGTCATTCTTTCCGTTCCTACC
>JAYOII010000361.1:2271-3413 GCA_038118685.1 Opitutia bacterium | reverse complement strand
GAGTTGCTGCTTCCCGATCATGGTGGCCTTTGGGTTGTCGGGTTTGTCGACGTTGTGGAGGCTTCGGTGCGAGCGCGTGTCCAAAAGGAAAAAATCGCAATTTGAAACGGTGAACTTTCCGTAGCAACGCCGCCCGATCGAATAAGCCGCTTGACCGTCGGCCTTTGCTTCGGGTTTGATTTTCAATCTGTGAGGTCCCAGGATTTTTTCGATCTCATAGACGGCGGCATTGGGGTCGCCGGGTTGAGCGTCCAAAGCCGAATCCGGAACACCTGCGGTAGCCGTTCCCCAATGGACGTGCAAGTTGGCCATTTGATCGAGATCAAGTTTAGTGAAATCAGCTTCCTTGTCTTCTAAGATGTCGCTCCCTTTGTTCATGTTCGCCGTCCCGAACCATGCGGGCGCGTCATGTTCGGTAGGGTTTGACCATCCCAAATAATCAAACCAAGCCTGGGTTGCAATGTCCCTGAAAACGGCTCTTCTGTTGACGTAACCCGTTTCCCCTGCCCCGTAAATATCGTTAATCAATTCATGGTCGTCCGCGGTAAAGTAGGTAGGGACGTTCCGATGCCATTCGGCCAGGTTTCGACCTCGGTGAAGGAGGTCTTTGTAGTTTTGCCAAACCCCTACGATCGTGGGTGCCTGGCGGACGATGCGGGGTGTGCGTTTCGCGGGCAAACCTACTTGGTGCAACCACTCTTCAGGCGGATAGTCACGGCGAGTTTCGTAAAGCCAATCGCCATTGAGAATCGCGAAGTTGATCTTTTCGCGAACCTGCTCGTTAAGCGTATCAAAAATAGGCAAGGTGGGGCCGGCGCTGTCGCCCGATCCCTTTGGGTTGTTCCCGCAGGCGAACTCGAAGCGGAAATTGAACAAGCCCTCCGGGTTTCCGATGGGGTTTCGGAAATCTTCCGCCGAAGGCATGGTGCGGAAGGATCCCTTCAACTGATGATCCTCGATGCGGTAATGGTAACGTGTGTTTGGCTCAAGGGCCTTGATGGTGATCGTGCCCGTGTAGTCGTGTTTGGCTCCGCGGGTTTCGAAAGAGACGGCTTGGTCGAGATCATCGGCATTCTTGCCGTAAAAGACTTTGACTTTGCCCTGACGGTCGGTGCGTACCCAAATCGTCATGGAATGAGATT
>JAYOII010000361.1:1421-2261 GCA_038118685.1 Opitutia bacterium | reverse complement strand
TCGTCCGAGCATGGGACCTTCTGTTACCCGGATGGGGGTAGGCTTGCCGTCTTGCGGGTAAGCTTGAATCGAAAGCAGTGCAAAGAGCGTGACAGGGAAGAAGATTTTCATGAACTAAATGTTTGGAGGGTGGTTCTAGATTCGAAGGTTTTATAAGGGAGGCAGCGAAGATGCAAGAAGTGGATAAAGCCTGTTTGAAAACTAGGACTTCGGAAAGTGCCAAATCGTGTAGTAAGCCATATCGTGAAGCAAGGGATGGTTTTCGTCCTTTGACCGAAGTCCGGACGACTTGAGTTCGTGCACGTGACCCCGTTGCATCCCTTCTACGACAAGCCTGACTGTTTTTCCATCCTTTGCAAGCTTGGCGCTTTTGATCGTGGGGTTCGAGGCATCGACCCGCGGGCTGCCGTACTTGCCTTGAAAGACATAGGTATGAGTCTTCATTTCATAGGAATCCAGTGATTCGGCACTCGCCTTGTCGACCGGCTTGGTGAACTCCAATTCGAATCCGTCCTTTTGGATTCGCATTTCCAGGATCTCAAAAGGAGTTTCGCCAGTCCAAATAACCCTGTCCAAGGCGTACCTTTTTCCACCCCGGGCACCCCATCCACGATCCGTCCCTCCGGAAAAAACGCTTCCATCCGGGGCTTGAGCGACCGGAACGTTGCCTGAACCGAAACCTTTGACGAAAGGAAAGCAGGCTCCCTGGTAATATCCGTTTACCTTTTCGAGGAAGCAACGATTGATCACGCTATGGGTTTGGTCGGCAACAAACAACTGTTCTTCGAAAGGACCGAATTTTCCTTTCGAGACATCCGGGGCGATCCCACTAGCCGAATT
>JAYOII010000361.1:0-1411 GCA_038118685.1 Opitutia bacterium | reverse complement strand
GCGGTCCATTTCCTCATGAAACCTGCTGCCGTCCTTGGGCTTTTCATGTTCGGTTCCCATGGCTTCTTTTACCTCATCAAGGTCAAACCAACCAAAACCTCCCGGGTGACCCTGGAAACTTCCGGGAGTCAGGTGCTTGAGCGAACTGGTTCCGTTCCACGGACCTTGGTTGTCGCAATAAAAGGCTTCACCTTTCGCATTCAGTCCAATCCCTCCGGGCGAACGAATTCCGCTCGCAGTCGGAATCATTTTCCCGTCCTTGCTCACCCGCACGCACCACCCCCTGTAAGGAACCTTGCTGCTGAAAGATCCGGTCAGGCAAAGAACTACCCACATGTTTCCTTCGGGATCGAATTTGGATCCAAAGGCATATTCGTGGTAGTCCCCCGATATTCCCCATCCGTCGCTGACCGTTTCGAACAGGTCGGCTCGACCGTCCTGGTTGGTGTCCTTGATTCTGGTGATTTCGGGTCGTTGAGTCGCGTACAGCCAGCCATCCGCGTAGGCCAAACCCAAAACCTCATGAAGCCCTCTCGCCCATAAGGAAAAGGTCTCGTTGCCCGATTCGTCGTCCAAGGCGTTGCTGACCATGTAAATATCCCCGCGACGAGTGGAGACGGCCAATTTGCCACCGGGCATGAATTCCAGTCCCCCTGCCTCAAGCACAATGTCTTCGGGTATCGGAACGGGGATGACTTTGTAGTAATCTTCCTGTTTGGGAATATCTTGGCCAGAGACGAGGCTGACCATCAAGGCTGCTTGAACGCTTAAGAGCAGGAGGTTTCGACGAAGGGGCATTATGACTTTTCCACAAGGGTTCGCTCAATCAACTTCATCGTGGAACGCTCAATCTGCATTAGGAGCGGACAACTCCTTGACATAGATATTGCGCCAGCTGATTTCGCCTCCGTGGGTTTGCAATTGTATTGGACCTCTCTTGATCAGAGGTTTTCTTTTGGAAAGGGGGGTCTTTCTGTCCCAAAAATTGTTCAGAGGAGCCTTGTCCACGACGAGTTTGCCGTTGAGAACAACGGTTACGATGGTTCCTTTCATGGTAATGTGAAAGGAATTCCATTCACCGAAAGGCTTGTCTGCGTGAACCAATGGATCTCGCCCCGGCGCTCCGGCCTTTCCGTTGTTCCACAAACCGCCCGATCCCTTGTCGGCTCCAAGTTTCCATTTTCCGGCTTTTTCCGTGGTATCCCAAATCTGGACTTGAGGAACGCCGCGCAAATAAATTCCGCTGTCCGCTCCTGGAACCGTCTTGTAGTCGACCGTAAGCTCGAAGTCTCCATAGTTTTTTTCAGTCGAGAGGTAGAGCCCCTTTCCGTCGTTGACCAAGATGCCGTCTTGAACCTTCCAGTGTTGCTTGATGTCTTCGAGGCTCGCTTCTTTCTTCTTTTTGAGTTCT
>JAYOII010000360.1:0-3415 GCA_038118685.1 Opitutia bacterium | reverse complement strand
TGTGGTTCTCGGGGAGTTTTCCCCATCCATGCTCCACGGTGTATTGAAATTCCCCTTTGCCGAGCACAAGGGCTTTTTTCGATTTGGCGGTCAGAAGGTTCGGCGATGCAAAAGCAACTGAAGCAGTTGAGGTAGTTTTAAGGAAAGAACGTCTTTTCATAAGGGATGGTATGTTTGGGTTAAAGAATGGTTCAAGCAGGAACGATCGCTCCCTGTTCCCGAAGGAGCGAGTGGATCTCGCCCAAGGGAACTTCCTTGGGAGTGGTTGAGGATTTGGCGGCAAGCACGGCGGTACAGGCAGCGGCCTGGCCCATTCCCATGCAGGATGCCTGGACACGGGCCGCGGAATTGGCATAGCGGTCACTGGACAGGCACCGCCCGGCAACTAGGATGTTCTTCGAACCTTTTGGGATCAGCGCTCCTCGTGGGATGGTCGGGACGACTCCCCGCTTCAAATGCTTGGGCACCACTCCTTCCTTGGTGTGCAAGTCGATCGGATAGAAGGAATAGGACAAGGCGTCCTGAAATTTTCGACCGGTTTGGTAGTCATGGACGGTGATCATGGTTTCGCCTTTGATGCGAAAAGTTTCCCGGGTCGCGGTTTCGTTCATCATCCTGTCGATGCTGGCATTCTGACCGCCTGGAATGGTCTTGAGGAATTTGAGCATTCGGAGAACCGACTTTCTGCCCGCCAGGTTGGTTTGGGTTTGAGTGCCTGCATCGGTTGAATCCGCCCCGAAGATATGATTGACGTTACCTCTGGTGCTTCGGATGGGTTGCATCACTTTGCCACTCCAGGTATCCCCCTTTTGCAACCGGCCTTCCTTGACTGCCACGTCGTACATCTGCTGAATCTGCTTTGCGTTCTTGTTGACCACTTCCATATCCAGACCCTTGTAAATCACGACCTGAGTGCCGGGCTGACGCTCATCTCCACGCATCCGTTCGAATCCGAGCATTCCGACCACGGTGGCATTGCCACTGCAATCGATGATCTGCTTGCAACGCAGTTGATAGCTTACCCCTTGTCCACGGACGTCGACCAACCATCCTCCGGAAGTCTGAACAACCTTTTCCGGGAATTGATAGTAAGCGAGGGATACTCCCGCATCCAGGCAGGCTTCCTCGGCCAGGAGAGAATACAACTGTCCGTTCAAATCAACGTGGTAAGGAACGTGAGACCGGTGATTCTTAGTGAAATCCTGAAGCTTGCGGCCATCGATTTCCACTGATTTGGCAACCAGTTCCCAACCGATCCCCGAAATGATTTGTTTGCCCCAAGCATGAAAGAGACCGGGAAAACATACGCCTCCGGTGGTGGTGGTTCCGCCCAACTGGGAATTTCTTTCGAGAAGAACAGTCTTGGCTCCCAGACGCCCGGCTTGTATCGCAGCCACGTGTCCGGCGGATCCGCCCCCTACAACCAGCACGTCGACGTCGAGCATCGATTGATTTTCGTTAACTGAGGGAGGGTTTTCGGCACTTGCCTTACAGACAAGACCGGAAGATGCGAGGATCGCCGTGCCAGCGACTTTTGATTTAAAAAAACTTCGTCGATTCATAAGATTTTAATAGATGTAATAGTAAGAAACTTAAATGTCATTTGCACCAAATTCCTTACAAAATTTCTGCAAGTTACGATTTACTATTCTCACTTCCCAAGCCCATAAACAACCAAGTTGTTCTTAAACTTAAGTTTAAGCCAAGCCACTCCGTCATAAGAGTACTCTCTGAGGGATAGCTAAATCCCCACTCTAAAGTTATAAACCTGGTGTTTTGGAGTGAGCGTTTTGGGGGAAATCAAAGGTCAAAACGAGAGGTTCCGAACCTGTGTTCTCGATTTCAACACCGCCACTCGAAAGTGCAGATTGGGTGACGAATCCGATTTCGGGGTAAACCTCGCCTAGCTTCATGTTCTGATGATACCCGACTTCAAACTTTCCAACCCGACCGTTTCCGCCATTGGTATGGAAAAGGGTGGGGCAGTCCGGACGGAAGGTCGTTTTGGCGCCGGGGCTTACGGTGAGGCGGAGAATCGAGACCTTTTGGTCTCCGAGAACCTTGCCGTATACAATCCACTTTGCGTCCACTCCGTCGCCCGTGAATTCTTCCGCGGTTATGGCCGGGCGAGAATTCTTCCGAACAAAGTCCGGATCCTGATTCGCCTCGAAATCGAATTTTTCCACCAGGTACTCCCAGTCTTCGTGGTGGTCCTTCGGGTAGTCCTCCTCGCGGCATGCGTAGAACGCATCCGCTGCTCCGATACTTCCGTCCAAGGTAAGATCCTCGTCCAGGAAGTGCTCGTCCATCGTAACGTGTACCTCGTGGGTACAAAGGTCCGTCGGGGAGTGCAGCACGCCGTTGGGCATAACGAAGCCGTTGTCAATGTGCATCATCGTGTGCGGGGACAGATGCCGAACCCCATTGTACTCGCCTTGCCCGAAACTCTTCATGCAGGCAAGAAACTGGTCCTTGCTCACAAACGGGTACAATCCCATGGCCGTGGTATGATAATGCGAGGGACTCACGCCCGGGTTGTCGAAGGAATTGATGTCGTAGACTTCCCACTTCGACCAGTGAAGGTGATGGGGGATTGGATTCAAGTTGTCGAATTTCTTGGAGACGATCGGCCAGGTCGGGTCACCGTAAAGCGATTTTGAAAAGGCCGTGGTTTTCTGACCCATAACCGCTTCGGGATTGGCGAGAATCAAATCCTGCAAAGAGATGACCTGTCCGTCCGGGGTGAGAACGTGCGATTCGCCTTCGCGAAAAGGAGCCTTGCCTGTTCGCGTGTCTATGACACCCGTAACGATGGGAACGGTGCACCCCATCCAAATTTCATCGAGACCCGTTCCGCCCATGTAATCGGGGTAGTACGATCCTTCGTCGAGGCGAATGCGTTTTCCCGGGGAGCAAAAAGTCCTGCCTGCGTAACGGTGCAAAAGTTGCAGAACCCCACCGTTGTGGTTGAGGCAATCGTCGAGGATGGAAGCTGATCCTCCGCCGGATCCGTCGATCACGTCTTGTTGGGGGTATTCGTGAAGTTTTTCGGATAAAATCGAGGTTGTAGTAGTCATGAGAAATGAGGCTTGGATTAGTTTGAGAAAGTTGAGAGTTTTGAGTTAATTACAGATGAAAAAAGCGGGTGGCAAGAGTGATGTCATGAGGGTTGCCCCTTTGCATCGAGAGAACGGGGTTGAGCCCCACAAAGTAAAGATTGGTTTCCCATTTTGAGACAGCGGATTCTTGGAGCTCCCGCGTTTTTAAGTTTATATGCCTGATTTCTTTGGTGCCAAGGCAGAGGCCTCTTTGAACAGGCGCAATCGATCTAATTTTACCTCCTGTTTTTTCTCTGTCGCAAAGCGGATGATTTTAAGCCCGGGTTTTTTAAAGTGAACCACGCCCATCGAAACAT
>JAYOII010000359.1:0-3421 GCA_038118685.1 Opitutia bacterium | reverse complement strand
ACGAGAAAAAGCGACATCATCCCGGTTACGAAATCGGCATAGGCGACTTTCCAGGCACCCGCGTGGGCAACCGCTTTTTTCCGGCGCGTCAAGTACTTGGAAATGGTTGACTTCACTTGAACGGGGGAAATCGTGTCAGCCTCCCTTGGCGGCTTCCTTGCATTTTTCCTCTAACTCGTCCGCCGTAGGCTGAATCAACTTGTCGAGAGATCGGCGACCGATTTCCACAGCCATGATTGGAGACAAACCGGTGGCAAATCCAGAAACGGATCTTTGCACGATATGATAGTAAAGAAATTCCTGAGTTTGATTGAGGGTAATGAGCTGGGTGATAGGAACACCGATACCATAAGCAAGGAAGATACCAAGGAAAGTTCCACTTAGAGCCGCCGCAACTTTTTGCCCGACCGACTCGGGGTCTTCGAGGTTGGACATCGTGTTAATAATACCCAAAACCGCGGCAACAATACCAACACCAGGCAACGCATCGGCAATCATCGACACGGCTTTGATCGAGCGGGTGGCCTCCGCTTCCCGGCTTTGCAATTCGGCCGTCAGAATTCCACCGATCTCGGCAGGTTTGCATCGGCCGTCCACAATGGGACGAAGGGAATTGCAAAGGAATTCGACCAAGCCCTTGTCATTAAGAAAGGATGGGTACTTGGTGAAAATCGAACTGTTTTGAGGATCGCTGACATGCTCATCCAACGCGGGAGTACCCTTCCGCCTTCCGAGCATGAACAACTCGTAAAGCAAGACCAACAAGTCAATGAATTTTCCCTTGTTCGCTACGCCTCCCTTGAAAGCCTTGACTAGGTCATTCTTAAGTCCCACGAGAACGCTCTTGGGACTGGAAACCACAAGGATTCCCAGTCCAATGCCACAAATGATCATGATCTCTCCTGGGTGAACTAAAGTAATGGGACTTCCGCCAGCCAACATGAAGCCTCCAATACAGGACACGAAAACGATAATAATTCCTACGGCAAGAAGCATGACAAATGAATGATTCTAATTAAGGTTTTGAAAATGAGTTCGAAGAGAAAGAATGGAATGAGAAAGAATTTGACTGATTCGCCCTTCGGTCAAGCCAAAGATTTGAGCAATTTCAGAAAGTTTGAGCTCTTCATAGTAATATAAAAGCAGTATTTTTTGCTGCTGATCAGGGAGTTGCTTGATTTTATCGCGAAGCAAAAGAACTTTTTCCTTCTGCTCGGTTTTATCCAATGCGTCCTCCTCGGTCGGATCGGAAAGGGTCTCGGACAAGGACAACCCCTCCCCTTCGGTCTGCCCACGCTCAACTGAAGAATCAATTGGGACGAAGGTGACAGGCTGAGTTTCCTTCAATAATTTTTCGTACTCCGAGGGGGTAAGAGAAAGCTCTTTCCGGATCTCATCAACTTCCGGCGGGCGCTTGTCCCGTGCCTCCATCTCGGCTATTGTGGCTTGCAACGACTTGGCCTTGGCCCGGTTTGCCCTGGGCAAGGAATCGATCCGCCTGAGCTCGTCAAGGAGCGAACCTCGTATTCTCAAGGCGGCATAATTACCAAAAGATTTCCCTTTCGAAGGATTGAATTGATTGACGGACACAACGAGGGCTTTGGCTCCGATGCCGTACATATCTTCCATTTCGTAACTGTCGGGAAAATGATGACGCATTCGGGAAACGATCGACTTGACCAATGGCAGATAATCCTCGATCAGGCGCTCTCGGTCCTTTTCACTGGCCATAGCCTGACGATACCGCTCAGCCGCCTGTTTCATGCGATCCAAATCACGGTCATGCCTCGACGGTTCGCCTATGGCAAGGTTGGAAACTCCGGAGCTCACCTATTGAATCCTTTCGTCACGCCTTGGCCTCCACAATCGATTTATTGGGATTGGCTACCGCCTCGTTCATTTGTTCAGCCGATGCCTTTTCTTGCATCAGGATACTCGAACCCTTTGGAGCCAAATCCTCCGACTTCTGATTTGCAGGGGAAACGATTCCTTGCTCCGCAAAACCCTTGAGAGCAAAACCAAGCAGAAATCGGCCGGACAATGAAAAAAGGAGGCAACCCGAGGCTCCGTAAAGCAAAGCTTGGGAAGCATCACCATGAATCAGCAAGGCAACCAGAAAAAAGATCACGAAGCCAGAAAAACCGCTGACACAGAAGAAAAATCTCGCAAAATCGTTCATTGCTTCAGCTTCTCCGATAGGAGGCAAATCCTCTTGAGTAAAGTTCCTCCGGGAAGGTCTTGGCAATCATTTGATTAAGAACGCTGGTCGTAAAGTCGCCCGTTACGTTTTGGCCGTTGCAGATGCAAAGAGGAGAAAGACCGGAATGAAGAATGACCGGCCACAGCTTGGTGGAATTGGACAGTTCGTCAAAATGAGTGAAGGCGACATGGGTGGCTCCGAGATGCTTTCCGGAACTGATGTTTTTCAAAAGAACCTGACGGTCATATGCCCCGTTCAAAACCAAAACCCGGGTCTGAACCTCAAGAAGGTCAAGCGTTTCCTTCGTCTCGACCCAATCGTCAACATTGGAAAGCGAGAGTCCGGGAAAATCAAGATACAGCGGGGATGATTCGCTTACGACCGGAAGGTTGCCCGGTTCACGGAAAAGCGTCACGCCGATAACCTCGCAAAAGATCCTCAGTGCATCGTCGGGGTTGGGAATTCCATTCTCGACCTTAAGGACGTGAGGAGTACGTTTGTTCATGAATACCTCATGTGCCAAAAACTTGCACAAGGTAGTGGTTTTGCCCACTCCGGGAGCACCCAGAAGAGCAACCCTGTCGGTTGTCTCAATCACGGAAGTCGCCCGAAACCTGTCGGAAAGCCCGATCGTGATTTCCTTCAAGGCGTCCGCCAAAGGCAGTTCCAAAATGCTTTTCCAATTAGTCCAAGACTTTATTTCGGATAGCAAATGGGAATCAAAACCAGCTTTGGATAGGAGCCGCTCGGTTTCTCCAATCGAATCAATGCCGGACTTCTCCTGCAGAGCGTCAGGCGGAACGGCTTGTGTTTGCTCCGAAGACGGATCAACCCGGGCAACGCCTTCATCAGCCACCTCGGCTTCGAATGGATCCGAAACTGTTGGTGTCGACTCTTCGTCCAAGGCCTTGGACTCTGCCAATTCCTTTTGTTCCGGAGATGGGATTTCGGCGATTACCTCTAATTTGGGGGAAGAAATAAAACGCTTGAGGCCCTCCCCCCCCACCTGCTTAACCGACAAAACCCGAGCGTCCTCGCCAAGTTTCTCACGAATAACTCGCACGGCTTCCTCCGCAGAACGCACGACGAGCCTAAAGCGCTTCCCAGCCTTTTGCTCCAATTGATCTTCAGTCAAAGCACTCATTTCTCACTATGCGGCTACGGCTACGCCTTCCTCCGGAGATTGAGAGGTTTGCTGCCGCCCTTCCATTGCGTTTACGA
>JAYOII010000358.1:0-3435 GCA_038118685.1 Opitutia bacterium | reverse complement strand
GAGCGGGGCTTTGACAAACACGTGTGGTCCGCTCGCATATCGG
Organism: Opitutia bacterium; assembly: GCA_038118685.1. GTDB lineage: Bacteria > Verrucomicrobiota > Verrucomicrobiia > Opitutales > Seribacteraceae > Seribacter. The sequence goes on along the minus strand of JAYOII010000358.1, from coordinate 3,392 downwards.
AGACGAAAACCGCCGTCACCTTTAGCCGGAGAAGCCCTGACGGAGAAGAGGGTTACCCGGGGAATCTTAGTTGCAAGGTTACTTATACCCTTACCAACGAGAACGAGTTGAAGGTAGAGTACGAGGCGACAACGGACAAGCCCACTGTTTTGAATCTGACCAACCACACCTATTTCAACTTGGCTGGGGAAGGTGATCCGACCATCTTGGATCACGAACTCACCCTGTATGCCGATCAATACGTCGCTACCGATGAAACGAATATTCCTACCTCGGTTGATCAAGTTGACGGCACCCCTTTTGATTTTCGCAAAGCCACGGTAATCGGCGAGCGAATCGAGGCTGATCATCCTCAGATAAAATATGGCAAGGGCTATGATCACACTTGGGTCGTAAAGCAAAAAGCCGGCGAATCTTTGGCTCATGCCGCCACCCTGCGCGATCCCGGTTCCGGTCGGGTCATGGAGATTTATACCGATCAGCCGGGCATCCAGTTTTATGCCGGCAACTACTTGGACGGGAGTTTCAGCGGTCAGGCTGGAAAAGTATATCCCCTCAGGTCCGGTTTGTGCCTGGAGACCCAGGTTTTTCCCGACAGCCCCAATCATCAAGGGGAAGAAGGATGGAAAAGTTGCGTCTTGAGGCCCGGTGAAACCTACACTCATCTGACCGTCCACAAGTTCAAGGCCGAGTAAATTATTTTTTCGGAAATTCTCGCCAATTTTTGCGCCTTTGATAGGTTTGGCGCGATGGTTGCCTTACATTTAAGGCAACCATTGTTACTTATAAATGATTTCTCAGACGACTTCAGAACCCATTAGTTTAACGCAATCCCAAGATGTTTCCGCGGAATTGGTTGCGGAGATCAAAAAAGCCATCGAAGGCCATCTTCGGCTTACTTTGGCTCGTCATTTGGACAACGCAACCCGAAGGGAAGTGTGGACGGCGACCTGCTTTGTGGTTCGTGAAAAAATAATCGACCGTTTTATCGAAACACAGGCCGCTCACAATCGGGAGAAGACCAGGCGCGTCTATTATTTGAGCCTCGAATACCTTATGGGGCGCCTGCTCAACGTTAATTTGCGGAACACGGGCTTGCATCAAGCGGTTGGGGCCGCTCTTTCCGAACTCGGTTTTGATTTGGAAGAATTATGCGAAGAAGAGCATGACATGGGCTTGGGCAACGGGGGGTTGGGCCGATTGGCAGCTTGTTTTCTGGATTCCATGGCGACAATGGATCTTCCGGCCATCGGGTACGGCATTCATTATCAATTCGGCTTGTTCCGTCAAGAGTTTGAAAACGGCAGGCAAGTGGAGCGCCCGGACGATTGGCTGAAATACGGAAACCCATGGGAAATCGTCCGCCCTCAGTATGCCCAAAAAGTATTTCTTTACGGCCGGGTCGAGCATTCGTACGACGACTTGGGGGATTACAGACCCCAGTGGGTCGAGACCAAACAGGTTGAGGGAATTCCTTATGATTTGACCATCGTCGGGTACGGAGCCCGAACCGTGAACTTTCTTCGATTGTGGGAAGCGAAAGCCTCCGAGCAACTCGATCTTCAGGTTTTCAACCAAGGGGGGTATGTGGAGGCCGTCCGGGAGAAGGCGATGGGGGAAAGTATTTCGAAAGTCCTTTATCCCAACGACGAAACCGAAAGCGGAAAGGAACTTCGTCTGGTTCAGCAATATTTTTTCGTTGCTTGTTCCCTTCAAGACATGATTTCACGATTCCGCCGGACCGAAGACGACTGGAATTTATTTCCCGAGAAAGTGGTCGTGCAACTCAACGACACGCACCCGGCCGTGGCTATTTTGGAACTGATGAGAATCTTTCTGGACGTTGAATGCATGGCGTGGGAGAGGGCATGGGAATTGGTTCGCAAGACCTTTGCCTACACAAACCACACTTTGCTTCCCGAAGCCTTGGAAACATGGGGGGAAAGCCTGTTCGAAAAGGTCTTGCCCCGGCATCTGCAAATCGTTCGGGAAATCAACCGGAGGTTCGTGGCCGAGGAATTGGCCGCCCGATGGCCCGAAGACATGGAAAAGGCAAATGCATTGTCCATTGTTGCCGACGGTCAGGTTCGGATGGCTTTTCTCTCGGTGGTGGGCAGTCATTCGGTCAATGGCGTCGCGGCTTTGCACACGAAATTGCTCAAAAATCGATTGCTTAAGGATTTTGCGGATTTGTATCCAGAAAAATTCAACAACAAGACCAACGGAATTACCCCGAGGCGTTGGTTGTTGGGTTGCAACCCCGAGCTTGCCGAGTTGGTCACTTCGGTGGTGGGCGAGGAATGGATTACCGATTTGAGCTTGCTTCGCGAATTGGAGAAAGTTGCCGACGATTCTTCCTTTCAGGAAAAATTCATGGCCATCAAGCGCAAGAACAAGGTCGTTTTGTCGGAGATGGTTAAGAATGAAATCGACGTGAGCATTGATCCCGATGCTCTCTTCGATTCTCAGATCAAACGCTTGCACGAATACAAGCGCCAGCACCTCAATCTCCTGCATTTGCTCACCCTTTACCGTCGCCTTTTGCATGATCCCAGCTTGGATCTTTCTCCCCGTGTCTTCCTTTTCGGGGCGAAAGCAGCTCCCGGATATCACTTGGCCAAGGTTATCATTCATGCGATCAATTTGGTGGGCCAACGAATCAACGAGGATCCGAGAGTCAAGGGCAAGCTCAAGGTTGCTTATTGGCCGAATTACGGTGTTTCCTCAGCGGAAAGAATCATTCCGGCGACCGACCTGTCCGAGCAAATCTCGACCGCAGGGAAAGAGGCGTCGGGAACCGGAAACATGAAGTTCGCCCTGAACGGAGCCTTGACGATCGGAACTTTGGACGGCGCCAACGTGGAAATTCTCGAAGAGGTCGGAGAAGATAACATTTTCATTTTTGGTCAAACCGTTGAGGGGATCGAGAATCTCAGGAGCAACGGTTATGAACCGCGCAAGCATTACGAGACGGATGAAGAACTCAAAGCGGTTCTGGACTGGCTTTCCTCGGACTACTTCTCGCCCAAAGAAGGCAACGTGTTGGAAGATCTCCCCAAAAGTCTTTTGGATTGGGGGGACCCTTTCTTCGTTCTGGCGGATTATCGCGCTTACGTGGAGGCTCAGGAGAAGGTCAATTCGGCATACCTGGATCAAGACCGCTGGGCATCCATGGCCATCCGGAACGTTGCGGGTTCGGGAAAGTTTTCATCTGATCGTACCATTGGTGAGTATGCCTCCGACATTTGGAAATTGGATCCGTTGAAGGTGCCGGACCAAGTTTCGTGATGCGAAGAAACGCAGGGATTTTGGTCCTTTTGCTTTTCCCCGCTTTTCTCCTTGCGGACGAGCCTGCCCGCGAACTCCCTTTTCAGCCGGGTGAGATCTTGAAC
>JAYOII010000357.1:0-3435 GCA_038118685.1 Opitutia bacterium | reverse complement strand
CCCCGGAACAATCGCTTCCAGGCCAATAAGCGCAAAACCGAACAACATGGCTGCGATCACTTCCGTCATTTCTCTCGCTCCACTATCAATTCAAGACCATTGTTATCAACAACTCTGATCTTTTCTCCTTTTGGAATCTTGCCCAACCTCGATCTGGCCTCGACCCGTTCCCCGTCGATGATGACAAACCCGGTGGGGTAAAGCTCGGAGGCCGTCACGCCCAGCGAACCCGAGACCATTCCCGAGCGCCCGGCAACCTCCGCTTCTTGCCCTCCGCCACTTCGGGGGCCACCCACGGTCTCGCTCAAGACCATCCAGTTCCAAAGCGGAGTTTTCGGCAAAATTCGCGAGACGACAAAGCACGACACGAAGGCCAATGCGATGGCCTGCATGAATTCCACGGCCGGTTCGCGAAACAATTCCGGCGACCAAACGATATCCGAATTCGGCCAAACGTCGACCATGGCCCAGAACACCGAGCCGACGATCAACAACACCCCAACGATACCGGGCAACAACAAGCCCGGGAGAACGAAGACTTCAACGGCCACCAGGCACAACCCCAAGAAAAAAACCAGGAGTTCTTCTTGCCCGGCCAGGCCGGCGACGTACTTCGAACCGAAAAACACCAGAAGCAAAATCAACCCGAGCGTACCGAAAACGCCAAAGCCGGGTGTCTTGAACTCGATAAAGAGCCCAACCAGCCCGAGACCAAGGAGAACAGGGGCAATGCCGTTGAGCCACAAACCGGTTTTCTCCGCCCAATTCACTTCCATTCGGGACAAACGGTATTCGCCCTGACCCCACCTCTCGTCCAAAAGCTCTTCCACCGACTGGTAAACTCCGATGCCCAGAAGAGGTTGAGGAGGGTCTCCGTAACGCTTGCATGCTTCTTCGCCCGTCAGGGTCAAAAGCTCCCCTTCCTTTTGAATGCGCGAGCCATCTTCGGCCAGCAAGGGTTTGCCCTCCACAAGCAAGGTTTCGTTTCCATCCATCATGGCGGCCATCACCCTGGACCGATAGGCATGGTCCCCCGAATAACTGCGGATCTTGGCCTTGAGGTATGAATTGATCTTTCGCTTCATGGACGAATCGATATTGCCTCCACCCCCGCTGACGGCCTCCGCCGCCCCTATTTGGGAGAGGGGAGCAAAAGCGATTTCGCTGGTCGCGATCGCAATGTAAGCTCCCGCCGAAATCGCTTCTCTGTTCACATAGGTGATGATCGTCCCGTCAAAGCGTTCGAGCGTGGCAATGATTTCCTGCATGATTTCGAGGGTGACCCCCAATTCGCCACCGGGTGTATCCATGTCGAGAACGACGATCGACGCCTTTTCATTCAAGGCAATCTTCATGCCTCTGCGCAGAATATCAAGCACGGGAGGTCCTATCTGATCTCGGATTGGGATGACGTAGGCAAGCTTGTTCAAGTCATCGGAAGGCACCGGTGAAGCAGGGTTTGCTGCCGGACTTTCGTTGGCGTCGTCAAGGGGAAGCACCCCCTCTCCGCCGGGGCTTTTAGAATCAACTCCCAAGGCCACGGCAATCGAAAGGACGAATGCCGAAAACAAGTAAATTCCATTGAACGAGGTCATTAAGAGAGATCATCGTCATTCTAAATACGAATTGGCATTGCGCAAACAGGAAAGAAAAGGCAGTTCATACAACATGGAAAAGGTAAGCTACCAAAACATTGAAATCAACAGGTGGGACGTGGGGCCTTCGACTTTTTTGGCTTCGCCGGAGAAAGGAGCCAGGTTGCTGAACTGGCACGTCAACATGAGCGACGGCTCCGTTCGCGACGTGATTCATTGGCCGGAAAACAACGCAAACCCCTTGCTCCAAGAAGTTCACGGAGGCATTCCCATCTTGTTTCCCTTTGCCGGGGCTTGCTTGCACGAAGGGAAAGAGAACCATTGGAGGTGCCCCGACGGAGTCGTTCGGCAGATGCCCATGCACGGCTTTGCCCGCGATTCCGAGTTTGTCGTTCGCTCCATAGACAAAGCGGGGTTCGAGGTCGAATTGGCCCAAAGGCAATCCGACCAGGAATTCTATCCCTTCGAGTATACCTTTACGGTCATTTATCATTTTTTGGAATTGTCCTTGCAAATCAGCCTGATTTTGGAAAACGAAGGGCGAACCCCCATACCTTGGTCCGCCGGCCTGCACCCGTATTTTCAGGTGCCCTGGCGAAAGGGCTTGGGTCGCAAGGAGCATCAATTGTCGATTGGAGCAAAGAAGGTCTTTCAATACCAAAAGGGAGGCTTGATGACGAAGAAAGCTCCCGTCCCCTCGCCAGCCGGGCTGGACAACCCCGATCTGATCAACGCCGTTCATTACGAGCTCGACCGGCCAACTGCCGAAATCTCCTTGTTGAACGGGGAAGAAACCATCAGAATAAGCGAAGTGGGCGGGGCGGAAGTTGGAAGTCGCACCAGTTTCGTTTCCTGGAGCAAAGAAGACGCTCCCTATTACTGTGTGGAGCCGTGGATGTCCCCGCCAAACGCCCCTGAAAACAAAACCATGAAAATGGTCCCCCCCGCGGCGCGGGACGAGTTCACGGTGGAAATCGAGCTTGTTTAGGACGAGGCTACGGGTGAAGGATCGGGCAATCGGGCCTGATCCAATTCATGCAAAACTTCGTCCCAAAAGGAAACCCTGGCTTGGATGCTGAGCTTGGCCTGAGCAAGCACCTCTTCCTCCTTCGTGGGGTCGCCCGCGCACAACTCCTCCAAGATTCTTTTGGCCATCGGGCCGTGGTGGTCTCCGTCCAGCTCGGCATGCCTTTCCAAGTAGTAGTGAAAGACAGGGGCATCCTGCTTGGATACCTTGGTCAACTTGAGAATTCTTTTGAACATCAAAGGAATGACGCTTTCCCGGGCCAAGGCGAAAGAAGCCGCCACCTCGTGAGGTCGACCGGCATTGATTACTTCAAAGGTATGCCTCATGAACTTGCGGGAAGGAGAGGGGACTTTGTCGTAGTTCAAACCATCTTCCAACCCGCGATCCCGGATTCTTCCCATAAAGCTCAAAACCTCGTCCACGGGGCACTGCACTTCCTTCATGGATTCGAGGTAAATCTCAAAGTGACTGGAATAATTCTCGGATTCCGAGCCGAAGGAAAGATCGGATTCTTCCTCCATGACGATCTCATTGATGAATCGAATCAGCCTGCCGTTTTCAGGACTTGGCAACCAAGGGGCTCCATGCGGCGCGTAAGCTTGCTGCAATTTCTTGAGCAAGGACATGAAATCCCAGACCGCGGATACGTGACACCGCATGAAAAACCGCAAATCCTCGAGTGACTCGATTCTCGAAAACAGGGGATGCTGCTCCAGTTCCTCGGACAAAGCGGACAGAGTGGAAAGGTTCATTCGAATCAATCTTATGCAAATGAAGGGGGTTCGCAATTCACGTAAAGCATGGCACTCCCGC
>JAYOII010000356.1:0-3444 GCA_038118685.1 Opitutia bacterium | reverse complement strand
GTACCAAGGAAGACTTGGCATAGATCAGATTATGAAAACACCCTACATTCTCCTTCTTTCAATCGCATTCAGTTTTTTACAAACGGTTCATGCTGCGGACGAGACCTTGCATTCCTGGACGGATAACCAAGGCAGAACCCTGCAGGCGTCCTTTGTCAAGTCCGACGGTACGATCGTTACGATCAAGTGGAACGGGCAGGACGTTCCCATTCCTCTCGCCACTCTTTCTCCTGAATCTCAGGCTCTGGCTCAAAAACTGGCCCAAGCCAAGGACGCCGCTCCTTCATCAACCGGGATGCATTCTTGGACCGATACCCAAGGAAGAACTTTGCAGGCCATTTTCATTAAGGCTGATGCGACTACCGTCACCCTGAACTGGAACGGTCGGATCGTTCCCATTCCCTTGGCTAGCCTCAATGTCGTGTCGCAAAAGCTCGCCAAGGACCTGTCCTCCGCAGGCACAAAGCCGGTGGCAGCACCCGATCCCAAGCCAAAACCCACCCTCAAACCTACCATTGTTGACGGCGAACTTTCGTTGGATGCGGAGCATAATTGGCAGAGCACGGACGGAAACGTCATAACGGCCAAATTCATTTCATTGGAAGGAGAGGACGTGAACTTGGGACTCTTTTCAGGTCGCAGAGAAAGTTCCGTTCCTTTGTCCAGGTTATCGTCTGATTCGCAGGCTTTGGCCAAAAAACTCCACGGCATTTATCAAGAAAAGGAAAAGGCTGCCTTGCAAGCTGCCAAGAAAAGAAAGTCGATGAAGGTTCCCAAACTAGCCGACAATGCCCTCGATGACATGCACATGTGGAAGAGCTCGGACGGCAATGAAATCGAGGCAATGTTTGTGGCTGCCGACGAGTCGGTTTTGACTCTTGTCATGAAAAAAAACCCAAGCCGTCCTTACGAAATTCCCTGGAATCGTTTGGACGAGCCTTCTCAGGCCCTGGGAGAAGGACTCAGGCGGCTGAAGGAAAAGCTCATGCCCAAGAACCCCCGCATACTCCCCGCCAAAGGAGGGCGCCTTGCTTCTTACGGTGAAGGCAAGTGGAAAGGGTACAACACCGTGCTGGAAAGCGCCATTTACGACGTCGCCCTAAGTTCCAGCGGACATACGGTCAATATTTGGCTCAAGGAGTTTGGCTCGAACAAAAACGAAGGTGATGGGGACCGGGCGACCGAAAGACCCCTGCAAGTTCACTTCCGGCCAAGCTATTGGCTCAAAAGCGACGGAAAGAGGAGGGTTCGCAAGTACAGAAAAGTAACCTCGTTTGTGAATCCACCCGAGGTCTCCATGGATCGTGAGGAAACGACTGTCGCAGGAACCTACGACAACGGTTCGACCTTCGAGTATACCATGGAGATCAATCACCGTGGACTCAGTTTTTGGGGGAAGATGAAAGAAAGCAACGCGGAGGAGAATCCAACTGTGTTCTCCATTGTAATGCAGACCCCGAACATAGCTCCCGAAGCAACCAAGGAAGGTTTGACCTTGGCTGCAATCAAGGAAATCGTTGGGACGGGCGCCCTTTACGTCGATCCTCTCGAAGCGAAGAGAATCAAGTTGCCGATGGCGGAAAAATGGGACGATTTGAAAAAGGAGTATAACGGGAGGACGGCCAACCCGATCAAATCTGCGGAGCTGAACGGGAAGCCATTCGGTTCTCACAAGATCATGTTGGCTCCGACCAACGTCAAGGGCATGCATTTCCACTGGGGTAAGGGATACAGTGGAATGTTTCCTTTTCAAAGTATCTATCTTTCCTACCGGACGGAGGAAGCCATGAAGGCCTTTGAAAGCTATGGTGAGGGAAAAGTTGATTCGGATCGTTTGCTTATTCCCAAAAACAAGCGTTTGAACGTAAAGATCATTCGTGGGCGGGGGTAGTTTCTCATTTGGGTGGATCCAGGCAATCTCTTGGGTTGCCCTTCCGTATCTACTGTGTGGAGAGAAAGTCCGCGTAGCGACTTTCAATTTGCAAAACTACCTGATCATGGATCGCATGGTGGAAGGGAAGTGGAGAAGAGACTACCCAAAACCGGAAAGAGAAAAGCGTGCCTTGCGGTCGATCTTGAAAAAAATTGATGCCGACGTCGTTGCTTTTCAGGAGATGGGAGAGCGTCCTTTTCTTAACGAACTTTGGATGGATCTGAACGTCACCAAAGGACCGGTTTATCCCCATGCCATCTGGATGCCGGCAGGAGACACCGAGGAAGTTCGGCATTTGGCCTTATTTTCGAAAATTCCCTTTGCTGCGGTTCGGATGTACCACGACATTGAGTATCCATATTTCGGGGATCGGAAAACTCCTGACCGTGGAGTTCTCGAAGTGACGTTTGATTCCAACGGAACCGAATGGAAACTCATCAATCTGCATTTGAAGAGCAAATGGACGGAGAGAAAAGATGACCCGGAGGCAACCATCCGGAGGGAGAGGGAGGCTCGGGCCATTCGTGACTACCTGAGAAAGACCAATCCACCCGAAAGCAAGCCGCACTATCTGGTGGTGGGCGATTTCAATGACCATCGGAACTCCGCCCCTTTGCGGAGGTTTTTACAGGTTAACGATACCGTATTGACTTCCATGATTCCATGCGAGGATTCCCGGGGGCACAGGTGGACCCAGCATTGGGCCAAGGCAGATAGTTATTCCAGGTTTGATTACATTCTCGCCACACCTCCAATGCTGAATAGATGGGTTGCTGGATCCGCCAAGATCGTTGACGGGCCTGATTCCGCACTTGCATCCGATCATCGGATGATCTTTGCCGATTTTCGGTTTTGAAGACACAAGGAGGATTTCCCGTCCCCATTGAACGAACAAGTGTTTTTCAAGTTTAAAGAGACAGCCTCCACTGAAAAGTTCGCTTCGATCTCTTTGGAGTGAGGGCTTGGTTCAAAACAAGGAGTTCAATGCATTCGTTTCGCGGGTGAGTTGGAGGTTTCTTCTCTCAATAGTAGTGGAAGTCCGTAGTGGTGACCCCAAGCCTGCAGGGGCCGATGCTTTCGTGCACCACTGTCTTTTTGGCATTCGTATTTTGGCGCAGGGCAGGGTAGCGCCAAGAATCGTCTACTACGATCAAACCGCCATTTTTGCATATCCATTGCTCGGCCAAGTAAAAACAGGACTCGCGGGCAGACCACTTCGATTCAGGTCCGAAATGATCTTCTCCGTCGATCACTATGATATCGTGCTTTGATTGAAGAGCCGTGGCATAAGGAGAAGCTAGAAAGCTTTTCTTGTTCTCGAGATTGGTTTCACGTCGGAGCAACCGGGAGTTTCCAATGTCTTGTTCGTTGATGATGGTTTGAACTTGCTCGAACCAGTTCGGGTCATGCTCTATGGAAGTTAGTTCCTTGCATTCTTTGGCAAGAAATACCGTTGACCCACCGGAACCCCATTCGAAGACACGATGGTCCCGCTTGAGGTGCTCCTTCAT
>JAYOII010000355.1:0-3476 GCA_038118685.1 Opitutia bacterium | reverse complement strand
TCCTAGTCCATGATTCCCGAATAAAGGGGTAAACTTGTTATAATGATAGGGGGCAGAGAGTATTTCCCAATACCGGTTGAAGTAAGCTTCGATGGGCGTACCTTCGACGTTGGCGGCTTCCTCAAAACGCAAACTCAGGAAGTCCAAGCCTTCCTTGAAAAGATCCAATTGGCTGTAAAGGATGAGCGAAATCGTAGAAAAAGCAAAGATGGTTGCCGTAATCCTTCCGAATTCATGAGGTCTGAAGTAGGCTAGGAAACCAAAACATGCAACAACTTGAAGAGATTCGGCGATCAAGGCTCTGCTACCGGCCACAACCATGGCCAGGAAAGTCGCGCTTGTTCCCAAATAGAGCATCCATTTGGGAAAGGTTTGTTTGTTGAGAAAGCCATAGATCAAAAAAGCCATGGTGAAGCAAAAGTAGAAAACCGGTCCGCTCACGAAAGTAAAGCTCCCCGAGGCTCTGACTTTTCCTCCGGATGTTTCCAACTGGTAGCCAGTTCCCCCTGCCGCGATGTTCATGATGTCTTCGCGTTCGGCTTGAAACTGTAGTGTCATGAGCCAAGTCATGGGGAGGGCAAGCAATAGAAACGCTTGCCCGAAAAGGATAACGTCCCTGCCGGTAAGTACCTTTGCGATTATAAAAATCAGCGGAAAGTGAAGCAGGTTGGAATGAATCCCATAGGCAATGGACAACGGATGCCCTCCATTGAACAAAAGGGTCGCAACCACCGCGAGTACTGACCAAAGGAAAACCCTTTGAATGTATTTGTTCTCCGTTGGGAACAAGCCTTGAGCAAAAGCCAAATAATAAATCCATATCACCAAAGGATCGCGGATGAGCAAGATAAAATCCGAGAGGCTAGGCAAAACCCATTTCCGGAGAACACCTTCACCTATCACCAAAAGGAGGAAATAGGCCCAGATGAGTTTTCGAATGAAAGCATATTCGGTCACCCGAGCATCATAAAGGTCTGCCGATGCTTGAATGCCTATGCTCGTCGTCTCAGTTGCACTCAGTCCTTACTCAATTATCATCGCTTTCGGATTGTGTTCGCAAGCAAAAGTTTATGATTGAGTCGGCGTAAATCCTCCAATTGTGTTCGTTGGCTTTTTGGCGGCAGTATCGGGACATGTCGGGGAGTTCCTTTTGATTTTTAGCAAACCATTCGATTGTGTCGGCAATTTTGTTTGGTTCCCGAATAGGCACGATAAACCCCGTTTTTTCGTGCTCAATCAAATCCTCTCCCCCAGTGTTAGGCGTAATGATCAAGGGAAGACCGTTGGCAAGGGCTTCCTGTTGAACCAGTGCTCGTCCCTCGATGATAGATGGGAGTACCAGAACATCGTGTTCATTCATAACCTGTTGAACTTCTGAGTTGGATCGAGGAATCAAATACTCAAAGCGAGGAAAAATTTCCCTGTAAAAAGACATGGGCTGGGATGGACGGCCCAAAATACTCAAGGAGACATGAGGGCTATTGACCAATTTCATTGCTTCAAAAAGGTCGGCTAACCCTTTGCGTTGACTCATTGATCCGACGAACAGCAACTTGAGTTTGCCCTCCTTTCGGCCTGTACTTTTGCTAGCGAAATTGGGCATGATCTTAGGGCTGCCAAAAGGTGCGACTTGGCAGGGAGTTTTTACCCGGATCTCTGAAGGGATGGATTGCAAGACAAAGTCGCTCGGACAGGTAATGCAATCGGCCAGAGTCAACTCTTCTTCTTTTCGGGCTAACTTTTCCTCAGGTTCACGGGTGCTTTCAAGAGTCGGTTCCCATTGGGGGAAACGTTCGGCTTCTTCTGCAAGAAGCCGTCTTGAAGTCGCCCAGTGAGCGATGGGCAATTCATAAGAGCAATGAATGCCTAGCTCTTTCGCCCGAACGAAACTACACGCGGCGCCATCTTCGTAGGCGTGGACGATTCCGCAGGACAAAAGGTGGAGTCTTTCGGCAACTTTGTGGTCGAGGGATAGGTAGGATTGATCAGCCGACCTTCTCTTTTTCTCCTGCGAACTTGGACCCAATGGAAGCAGTCGAGCTAACTCCGGAAACCATTTCCGGGAGATTAGCCTGTCTTCAACCTCAAAGGTTCTTTGGCGGACCAAGGCACGTAGAAATGGGTTGGCTCGATGGCCTGCTCCGATCGTCGTATGGAAGGATCCGAGGAGGCTTTTCCTATTTAGTTCCTCAAGGAGGGCCCGGACGAAGGTGTTTCCACTCGGATGAGAAACGACAAAACGATTCTTTGAGTTTATGATTTTTGCAATTTATTTTTGGAGCAAAGGTGGATGGGTCGCTCGATGAAGTGGTAGAAGACCCATCCTAAGAGGCAAACCAAAGCCAAGTAGACTAGCGAAAGTAGAAAGTTGGCAGGTTTTTCTCCAAACTGAGCAACGTGAAGATAGCCGATAAGCTTAAAGAGCGGAAAGTGAACGAGGTAGAGGGAGAAGGATATTTTCCCTAACCAAGACAGAAGGGGAAGCACTCCGATCAATGTTTGTTTGTTAATGAAATTCCGATTGCTTAAAGAAACCAAGAGCAGGCTTAGGTAAAAGCCTGTCCAAAGGAAGTATTGAAGCCAAGTATCCCAATCTTGGATCTGTTTATGGCTTGCCAATGCAAGAACAAGAAAGAGCGATCCAATCGACATGGTGAGTAGAGGAGGGATAGACCCCAATCTGTTTTTCCTGTGAAGTTGGGCGACCCATGCACCAAGCAACCACGCTGGCCAAAAGAACAGAGCTGTGAAGCTAGGCCATGAAATCCCCTGTTTCCCGAGATAAACGGTCCAGGCAAACAAGGCTAGGGCCAATAATCCAAGAAGGCTCGAGCGAAGTCGGGAAAATAGGCAGAAAGCCAAGGGATACAGTAGGTAAAATTCAATCTCCAACGGAATGGTCCAAAGGGAGGGGTTGCTAAGAAATTGTCCGTTGTCAGGGGGGTAGTTTTGAGAAAGGGTCGCGGTTCGTATAATTCGCGCAGGATCCCAAGTGGGGTCATTCCAAGTGACATGGCAGAAAAAACTAATGCCTGCGGTCAATGCCAATGCGGCTAAGTAGGGGGGGTAAATCCGCCAAAACCGCCGCAGGAAATATTGTCGCCATTTCGGCTTTCTGCTTTCGACCGTATTGGGATAATGGATGCAAAATCCACTGATAAGGAAAAACAAAAGAATGGCATATCCCAAAAAAGGAGTCGGGGTTGACAGCCAGGCCACGGTCTTTGCAAAAGAGGAATATTCTTCCGGGTAACTCGTTATTCTCCACCATCCGATCCAAAGATCAATACGGACGTGATAGAGTAAAATTCCCAAGCAGGACAGTCCTCGCAAGGCGTCGATCATGGGCACTCTTTCCTGCTGACTCATCCCATTCCCAGCAGGTTCAGGTATTCTTGGGCATATTCGTCAAGCGGACGAACGTATTCATTCAAGCCCACCTTGGCCAAGTTTCCCATCTTTGCGTACTCGTCTGC
>JAYOII010000354.1:0-3484 GCA_038118685.1 Opitutia bacterium | reverse complement strand
AGATGGGTCGCGTCATCGTTGGTCAAAAATACCTGGTCGACCGCCTGATCGTCGGTTTGTTGGCCAATGGACACGTCTTGCTCGAGGGGGTGCCCGGTCTTGCCAAAACCCTTGCGGTCAAGACTCTGGCTCAATGTATGCGCGCCGAATTCAAGCGCATACAATTCACGCCCGACCTGCTCCCCGCCGACGTGGTCGGAACCTTGATCTACAGCCCAAACAAAGGTGAATTCACGACCAAAAAAGGTCCGATTTTCGCAAACCTTTTGCTGGCGGACGAAATCAACCGTGCTCCGGCCAAAGTTCAAAGCGCGTTGCTCGAAGGCATGCAGGAGAGGCAGGTCACCATCGGAGACGAAACTTTCCCCCTTCCCCAACCCTTCTTGGTTCTTGCCACCGAGAACCCGATTGACCAAGAAGGCACCTACCCTCTCCCCGAAGCTCAAATGGACAGGTTCATGCTCAAACTGATCGTTGACTATCCTGACCGGGAGGAAGAGCTGAAGATACTCGAGGCCAACGCGAACGTTTCCGTAATCCACGAGGTCAACCCGGTTGTGGATGCCGAGACCATTTTTCGATCAAGAAAACTGATCGATGGCATTTACTTGGACGACAAGCTCAAGGCCTATCTCGTGGACGTAGTTCTCGCTACGCGAGATCCCGGACTTTGCGGGGCATCCGAACTGGCTGCCTTCATCCGCTTCGGAGCTTCTCCCCGAGCCACCATCTGCTTGGCGCAGGCATCCAAAGCCGTAGCCTTCATGCAAGGCAGAAGCTTCGTCACCCCGCAAGACATCAAGGACGTAGGTCTCGACGTTTTGCGACACAGGGTAATCGTCAGCTACGAAGCGGAAGCTGAAAGCGTCACGAGCGACGACATCGTCAAAAAGATTTTCGAGACGGTCCCCGTTCCCTGATTCGATCAGCCGTACCGTTTTTTTCAACTGGCTTCCCCATGGACCAATCGGACCAAGAATTTACCCGAGAAATCCTCCGAAAGGTCAGGCAAATCGAAATTCGTTCCAATCGCCTGGTTTCGGAAGCTTTGGCCGGATCCTATCACAGTGCGTTCAAGGGACAGGGAATCGATTTTGAGGAAGTACGGGAATATCAAGCGGGAGACGAAGTCCGATCCATAGATTGGAACGTAACGGCAAAGATGGGAACGCCCTTCGTCAAACAATACAGGGAGGAAAGGGAACTTACGATCCTCTTGGCCATTGACGTAAGCGAAAGCGGAACCTTTGGCTCGACCAACCGAAGCAAGCGCGAAAGACTGGCCGAGCTTGGGGCCCTCCTTGCATTCTCGGCAAACAAGAACGGAGACAAGGTCGGACTTATGCTTTTCTCGGATCAAGTCGAGAAGTATCTACCGCCCAACAAAGGCCAAAAACACGTCTTGAGAATTCTTCGGGAAGTTCTCTTTCACCCCAATCGGAGCAAGGGAACGGACTTAAACGAAGGGTTGAGGTTCATCAACCGCGTGATGAGACGAAGGGCGGTTGTCTTTCTTCTTTCCGATTTCATAATCCCGGAATACGACTCGACGGAAGAATCCGTCGAAGATCTGTTTTTCAAGGAGTTGGCCTCCACCCGCCGCAAGCATGATTTGGTCTGCGCCCGCATACATGATCCCTGCGAGTTGGAAATCCCAAACGTGGGTATGGTTCGCCTTGAAGATGCTGAAACCGGTGAAATCATCACCGTCGACACCTCCCGGTCGAACTTCAGGCAAGAGTATGCCCGGATCCGCAAGAAAAATCAGGAGGAATTCGGCAAAAGACTACGGAGAAGAGGTGTCGACAATTTTGAATTTGCGACCGATTCCGATTACGTCGCCACCCTGCAGGAATTCTTCCGCATGCGGGAAGTTCGAAGAAACCGATGAACTGGAACAATCCGTTTCGACTCCAAGGCGAGGTTTCCTGGCTGGATCCTGCGATCCAGAAGGATCAGCCAATTCCCGTATTCAAACCGTTTACCCAAATAATCAGCGAAAACGCCTTGGCCATTGGTATCTTGGCCTTGCTTCTATTCGCGGGGCTTTTGACATGGTTTTACTTACGCAAAAGATCGGCATCACCGGTCGAACAGGTTGCCCCTCCTCCCGTCGACCCCTATCAGGAGGCGCTTGACAACATCGCAGAACTCCAGGAGAGAAAGCCTGGTCTGAAACCAAAACCTTTTGTCTTCAGGCTTTCCGAGATCCTCAGGGTCTACATAGAAAAGCTTTTCAAAGTCCCCGCCATGGAACTGACGAGCGAAGAATTCATGCGGGAAATTGTCTCCCATTCTTTTTTTCGAAACCGCTACGAGGATCTTCTGCGCGAATTCGTGGAACGGGGAGACCGCGTCAAGTATTCCAAGGAACTGATGGGCCAGGATGAAATGAATCAGCTTCTCAACACAGCCCTTCATATCGTGGAAGACACGCACATGAGGCTGCAGGAAGAAAAAATGCAACCGCTGCCGGCAAACGCCACGAATCCAAAATGATCGACTTCATCGAATGGAATCGACTTGGGCTTGCGGATCCGCATTGGCTTTTTTTGCTGCTTGCAATCCCCTTTCTCATATGGATCAGGCTCAAGAGTAAAATCGACAACTCGGCCTTGCGGTTTTCGACTCTCGATATCATCAGCAGGACAGATTCAGGCAAAAGCAGATTCAAAACATGGTTTCCCCAACTGCTTCGGTACTCATCCTTGGCCTTTCTCATTCTTGCCATTTCCAGACCGCAATACGACCGAAGCACCGAAACCGTTCTTTCGAGCGGAGTTGACATCGTATTGGCGATCGACTTGTCCGCCTCCATGTTGGCCTTGGACATGAGCGAGTCAAATGGCCGGGAACGGACCCGCTTGGACGTGGTCAAGGAAGTGATCGGTGATTTCATCGACAAAAGGCGGCACGACCGTATCGGATTGGTCGCCTTTTCCGTGAACCCCTATCTCGTAAGCGCCCTGACTTTGGACAAAGAGCACTTGCAGAAAAACCTGTCCCGGTTGCGAGTTGGACTAACGCACCAAACCGGCACCAACATTGGATCCGCCTTGGCCGAGGGCATCAACAGGCTGCGCTCTTTGGATTCAAAATCAAAAATCCTCATTCTCTTGACCGACGGCAAAGACGAACCCGCGCCTCAACACAGTCCTCTCATCTACGCCGAAGGCGCCAAAAAAGACAAAATCAAGGTATATACGATAGCGATCGGCAGCAATGCCAGAACCAGGAGTTATCTTTACGATCCATCGACCAGAGACGTCTTGCGTTATCCAAATGGTCGAGAAATCGTCAAAGTAGTCAACTTTCCCGTAGACAAAGAGATCTTGAAGAAAATAGCCAAGTCGACCGACGCCCGCTTTTTCGAAGCTCAAGACAAGGAAGGGTTAGCCTCGATTTACGATGAAATCGATCTCCTTGAAAAATCCGACGTCGAGCTGAGCGTAAACGCCATCTTCGAAGAATTGTTTGCCTGGCC
>JAYOII010000353.1:1637-3502 GCA_038118685.1 Opitutia bacterium | reverse complement strand
ACCTATGCCCGCTACTTCGTTGATGGACCGGAAAAGCCGCCCTATGAGTTTCTCTTCGATCTCAAGAATGATCCCAAGCAATTGACCAACCTTGCTGGGAAAAAGAGTGACCACCCCCTACTCCAACGGATGCGCAATCGTTGTGACGAACTTGTCGCCGAGACCGGACCGACGATGCAAGAAGTGGGAGAAACTCAGCGTAAATCGAAGAAGAAAAAACAAAAGTGATCGGTCAAGCTCCTTCCTTAACGCCGATTGGAACACCGGCATCGTGACCATTGGCAAGGGGAAGCGAAAAAAGGTGCTGAATTTTGAAAGTGGGAACTCGGCTCAGCCCAAGGAGCAACGTTGAGAAACATCATGAAAGACAACAAACAGATGAACCGAATGAAAATGGAATCACCCGGAATCCATCTCGTGATTATGATGATGATCACGATTGCCGCCCCGTTCGCTTTGGCCAAAACCCAACCGAACGTCATCTTCATGTTGACCGACGACTTGGGCTACTCGGACATCGGTTGCTATGGGGCAAAAAAGGTGAAGACCCCGCACATTGACAGGCTGGCGGAAGAAGGCTTCACGTCTACGGCCTTTCTAACCGGCGCCTCCATCTGTTCACCTTCCCGGGCCGCTTTTTTGACGGGAGCTTATCCGCAACGAAGCGGTCTCTACATGGGAATCAATCCGAACCGAAGAGCCCACTGGTTTCTCGGATTGCATCCGGATGAAATCACCCTCGCCGAGCATTGCAAAGCCCATGGTTACGATACCTTCATGGTGGGCAAATGGCATCTCGGCACCGAACCGGAGTTTCTGCCCCGGAAACAAGGTTTTGATCATTATTACGGCATGCCTTGCAACTTCGCTCATTCGCCAAAGTTTTTGGATGACGACAAGGTCGTCCATGCGGTCACACCCTTGGAAAAGTTGACTGCACTGTATACGGAACGGATTAAGCGGATCATCAAGAATCAGGCTACGAAAGAGAACCCTTTCTTCCTTTATTTCGCCCACAATTATCCGCATACCCCTTACAAGGCCGGGGGGCCGTTCAAGGGAAGCTCTAAAGATGGCGTGCGAGGCGATATCATGCAGGAAATGGATTGGGGGGTCGGCGAAATGATGAAAGCTTTGGGGGAAGCAGGAATAGCGGACGACACCATCGTCATTTTCACTTCCGACAATGGCCCCACCGACAATCAATACGCCAAGCCGTTCAGGGGCACCAAGTACGGCACTTTCGAAGGCGGTCACCGAGTCCCCTTCATCTTTCACTGGCCTGCGAAAATAAAAGAAAGAATGGAGTCCGAAGTACGAATCCATGCAATGGATCTATTTCCTACCTTGTCGCAAATTATTGGAGCCAAGTTACCTCAGGATCGGATTTTCGACGGGGAAAGCTTACTTCCTTTGTTCGAAGACAAAACCCTGACCAGAAAAGCCCACCACCCTTTCTTCTATTACAACTGCGAGAATTTGCAGGCCGTCCGCAAAGGCCCCTGGAAACTCCATCTTCCACGCAATCAGCAACAACTTCCATTCTGGGACAAGAACAAGGTGTTTCTCAAAAAGGCTCAACCGGTTCTCTACAACCTTGTGGACGATCAAGCCGAAACCACGAACGTAGCGGCGAAACATCCTGAGGTCGTGCAACGGATGGTGGCGTTAGCCAAAGAAAAGCGTGCCGAACTGGGCGAATATTTGAAGCGTGGAAAAGGTCAGCGACCGACTGGGTCCGTCATTCGCGGCGCGCCGATTGTCAGCCACGAAAAAGACTGGGGGAAGTTGGTCGCCCCCGCAACCGCATCGGCCATTGCCGCCGAACGCCTGAAGCGCCACCCGAACCAAGCCAACAAGAAGAC
>JAYOII010000353.1:0-1627 GCA_038118685.1 Opitutia bacterium | reverse complement strand
GCCAAGCCGAAAGAGACCCTGAGTCCGCCGGCAGGTTTTTCAACAAAACTTCTTTGGGTCGGAAACTTTTTCCGGTGATCGGAGTTTCTTATTTTTCCAACCAAACTAAAAATCATTTCATGAAAAGCATTGCTATCGTAACTTTGACGCTCGGCGCCCTCTTTACTCCTTCGTTCGCTATCTTAGGGAGCCCGTTGGATATGCAAATCCTGAAGATAAAACCACAGGCTGATCGCAATGGAGACGGTAAATTGTCCGATGCCGAAAAGGAAAACCTGATAAAGATGATCATAAGCCGATTTCCCAGGTCCGATGCCGATGGGGACGGGACTTTGTCCGAGAAGGAGTTGGAAAAGGTCATCAAGATAGCGACGGCCCGTGCCAAAACGCAGGGGGGACGAAAATCAGGCAAGGGAAACGCCCAAGGCACAAAACAAACGTCACCCACTCATGCAAACGTGAAATATGGAGACCACGAGCGGAACGTTTTCGATATCTGGTTGGCCGAAAACTCCAAGCCAACCCCCCTGGCCATTTTTATTCATGGCGGAGGCTTTCGGGCCGGCAGCAAGGAAAAGCTGAGTCAGGACGTTTTGAAGCAACTTCTCAAGGCAGGCATTTCCGTGGCCTCGATCAATTATCGCTACCTGAGCATCGAGACTCCCTTGCCCACTTCCCATCATGATGCCCGACGGGCCCTGCAGTTCATGCGCTCCAAGGCCAAGCAATGGAATCTGGACAAATCTCGGGTAGCCGCCTTCGGTGGCTCGGCGGGCGCTCAAATCTGCATGTGGTTGGCCTACTCGGACGACATGGCAAAACCCAAGAGCAAGGATCCCATTGAGCGGGAGTCCACCCGGTTGACCTGCGTGGCCACCACCGGGGGGCAGACCACGAACCAGACCGAATTCTGGAAAGAGATGATTACCGATCTCATGGGCCCGAAAATCGAGGCTGAAGGTTTTGTCCGACCACTTGGTCATCTGGTTGACCCGGAAAAAGTGCGCATGGCCACATGGGGAGCCAAAACTTTGGATCAAGCGAACAAAAAAGCGGCCTGCCATTCCGCCTTGTCCCTCGTTTCCGAGGATGACCCACCCATCTTCATGAGTTACGGCATGCCTCCCACCGCCAAGCCTCCCGCCGACAAAGGCAGAGCGCGTGGCTGGCTCATTCACCACGTCAACTTGGGCATTGCTCTGAAGAAAAAGACAGACGCCCTCAAACTGGAAGCCCATTTGAAATACCCCGGCGCCGAATTGAAATACCCATCACAGGTCGAGTTCTTGGTAGACAAGTTGTCCGACTGACTTGATCCGGAGCCCCTCCCCTAGTCCGCAAGAATCGTGAAAAGCAACAATGCTGAAAACGATCACTTTGGCGGAGTAAGCCGCCGTGATGCCCTCAAAAGCACCGCCGCGGCGAGTCTCGGAGTGGCACGGGGCCCCTGCCATGAATCTCCCCGGTATGAGCGTTGTCGCACGAGGCGATGCCACCATCAACGGAAGGAATGTGGGCCAATACAGTGCGACTCTTTACGACGGGCCCAAAGACAATGTTGTCTTCAATGCGGCCACCATTTGGTGGGCCAACGGATTGTCCAGTCCTCCCGGACATGTTAACCCAT
>JAYOII010000352.1:0-3538 GCA_038118685.1 Opitutia bacterium | reverse complement strand
GTGTTTCTTGTGCGCTTAACATTGTCGATGGTCGGGTATGGGTGAGGGTAAGGTCATTCTGCCGATTCGGCATTCGGAACAAGCGACGAATGATGATGCAGGATCAAGGGGCTTTCATCAATCGAAACGATAAAGGTAAAACGAGCGTGTTGTCGAACAAGGACGTCGCCTTCCTTGTAAAAAAACACGTAAAGACCGGTTGCCTGATAGACGCCATCCGAGTGCCGACTGTGAACAAGGGTGGTTTCGTCCACCTCGACCCCGGCGCCCGGGCGAGCCAAGAAGCCCTCGAAATATTTCCTGCGTTGCTCAGGCTGAACGAGTGGTTGAACGTCAAAAGTCGCGAATAGCAAGGCGTTCTCGTCATAAAGCGAGAGGACGCCTTCCAAATCACCGGCGTTCAGGCGTTCGCACCATATCTTGGGGACTTCAAATTTCATTGTTACTTAAAAAGAATTCCAATTATAATAAAAGCTTGTAACCGCTCAACCTCAATTCGCAGGGAAAAAGGATGCTCGAGCTCAACCTGAAAAAGCTTTTTCCCAGGTTTCGACTTTGAACCCCTGTAAGGCAATTCCATCGCCAATGACAAAAGGTCTCTTGATCAAGTTGCCCCGTTCCCTCAAAAGGTCGAGCGTCTGAGCCTCGGTAAGCGTGGGCAGCAGTTCCTTCAGCTCGGGATCCCGATAATCCTTGCTCGAGGTGTTGAACAATTTGCGAACCTCGCCGCCATGGGCTTTCACCATGACCTTCAATTCCTTTTGGGTCGGGGTTTGATCGCGGATCGGATAGGTTGAGAATTCAATTTCCTTTTCCCGCAGCCATGCGATTGCCTTTCGACAAGTTGAACATTTTTCGTATTGATAAACCTTAGCTTTCATTTGTTTGCCTTGTTACAAAGATTCCAATAATATCATTTTTCGCTAGCTTACAACCTTCAACCGTTCATGAAAACATACCTTTTCAAATGCATGATTTCCGTTCTGGCAATCAGTGCATCTTTCCTTCTTCTTTCATGTGGCGTGCAACGTCACGACACGATTTCTTTTCCTTCGAACGACGCGAACTCAAGCGACAACAATCATTCTTCCATGCAAGTCATCAAGCGCACCCTCGAGAACGGCCTGACCGTATACCTCAGCCCCAACCACGAAGAACCCAGGTTTTATGCAGAAATCATAACCCGCGCCGGAAGCAAACATGATCCCGCCACCAACACCGGTCTGGCGCATTACCTCGAACATTTGCTTTTCAAGGGAACTTCGTCTTTCGGAACCGTAGACTATGAAAAAGAGAAGGTGCTTCTTGACGAAATCACCGAGCTCTACGAGCAACGATCCAAGGAAACCAACGAGACCCAGCGCGGGGCAATTTACGAAAGGATCAACGAGGTCTCCGCACGAGCAGCCACCCTTGCCATTCCGAACGAAATGGACCGGGCATACAGCGACATGGGCGGCAAGGGCATCAATGCCCACACTTGGCACGAGGAAACCGTTTACAAGGTCGACCTACCCGGCAATCGCCTCGAACACTGGGCGAAAATAGAGAGCGAACGATTCGCAAACCCGGTCTTCCGGCTCTTTCACACCGAATTGGAGACCGTCTACGAGGAAAAGAACCGATCCATCGACAACAAAGACCGCTTGCTCCAACGCGAGGTCAACAACTTGCTTTTCAAGGTTCATCCTTACGGCCAACAACCGACTTTGGGATCAATCGAGCATCTCAAGAATCCATCCATCAAGGCTATTGAAGAATTCTACGCAAAGCACTATGTCCCGCAAAACATGGCCATCTGCATTTCCGGCGACATCGATCCGGACAAGACCTATGCTCTGATCGAGAAATATTTTTCATCTTGGAAAAACGCAGGGCCTCTCCGTCCGGAACCGAAATGGGTCGAATCGGAGCTTCAGGGCCGTGAATTCGTTCAGGTCCAATACCTAGGCGAAGAACAACTGCTCCTGGCCTTTCGCACTGCTCCTCGCCATCACGAAGACTACCCTGCCCTCCGTCTGATGGATATGATTCTGGACAACTCGGTTGCCGGGTTGATCAACCTGAACCTTGTGGAACAGCAAAAAGTCAGAGCGGCCGGTTGCTTTCCCCAGAACTACAACGATCATGGAGTCCAGTTCTTTTATGGGATTCCCAAAGACGGACAAAGCTTGGAAGATGCCGAAAAACTGATTCTTGCCGAGATCGACAAAATCAAGAAAGGCGAATTTGAGGATTGGATCCTTCCCGCCGTGGTCAACGATTTCAAGAAAAAGCGCAAGGAAGACCTGGAAAGCAATTTCAAGCGCGTTGAAATGCTCAGAGATACCTTTCTTTCCTTTGTGGAATGGGAAACAACCGAACGGGAGATCGAAGAACTTGAGAAGCTCTCCAAAAAAGACGTGATTCGGGTAGCTGAAAAGTACCTCGGCGGCAACTATGTCGCGGGGTTCCGCATAGACGCTCAACACGAATTGCCGAGTATCGAAAAACCGAAGATCGACCCCCTGAAAATCGATCCGGACAAGGAATCCCCTTTCATGCAGAAAGTCCACGCCCTTCCTTTCGAGCCTTTCGAGCCCAAGTTCGTCGAGGAAAACAAGGACTTTACGGAAATTGAGGTGGCGGATGGAATCAGACTCATCCACGCCCGCAACCCACTGAATGATCTTTTCACCCTTGAGGTCCGGATGGAAGAAGGCTACCGACATCAACCCATGCTGCCCTATGCGAAAAGAATGCTGGACCGCTCGGGGGCCGAAGACACCACTGCCGAGGAGCTTAAGATCGAATGGTACAAACTGGGAACCGACTTCAGTTTCGGAGTCCGCGACCAACTCTCATCCTTTGGGTTGAACGGTTTGGATGAAAACCTGGAGCCTTCCCTCGATCTCGCGCGCAGGCTTCTGCAAAGTCCGGGAATCACCACCGATAAATGGAATGAATCGAAAAAAATCATTCTCTCGGAACGTGACGACGAACAGAAGGATCCGCGTGCCTTGAGCAACGCCCTCGCCCACTTTCACAGGTACGGGGAAAAATCCCGCTTTGTCGATCGACCGACCGATGCCGAACTCAACGCAACCACTGTGGACGGGCTTTCCGAGGTTTTGGCCGGCTTGCTTGAGACCAAACGCACCATTCTTTATTACGGTCCAAGATCACCTGAACAAATGCTCGAGACCATCAAGAAAGGTTTTCTTTCCCAAGAACCCACCAGAACGACCGAGTCCATTCCACCGAATCGCTCTCTGTCGCCAAGCAAATCTCAAGTGTACTTTCTCCAAAAGGAAATGGCTCAAGCTCAAGTGAGATTGGAATTCGCAGTCGGCCTTTACGACGAGAACAAAACCCCGGCCGGTCAACTGTTCAACGAATACTTCGGAGGAGGGATGGCCGGCCTCGTATTTCAGGAACTTCGCGAGGCTCGGGCTCTTGCCTACTCGGCGTGGGCGCATTTCTTCAATCCCCCTCGCCCGAATGAAGAAAACATCCTGATCGGAGCAATCGGATGTCAAGCCGACAAAACGCTCGAAGC
>JAYOII010000351.1:0-3543 GCA_038118685.1 Opitutia bacterium | reverse complement strand
CGTAATAAAAATATCATCTACTTTTTTTCCGGTGCATGAGCAGTAGTCAATAGCATGTTCGGACCACTCATCTAGCTGAAAATCAATTGAATCAACGATTTCAAAGCTGCTCAATCCAGTGACAGTTTGAACCAGGTGCCCAACGTTACACTGGCCCATGTGACCCCATTGATATTTGGCGTTGGAGTCTTCAAGTCGGGTGGATGTTGCCCGCAGGGCGTCGATTAGAAACCTCTTGGTATGAGAAATGTCGAAAGTTTGAGAGTTATTTGAAACCATGTTTCCCTCAATAAAATCAAACTCTTGAGTATTTCAAATCTGAACTGCATAGAAGGCAATAAATAGATCAGGTTTAAGGAATATCTTAAAAAAATTGTTGAATCCGCTAGTGTTCTCACTTTTTACTCTGTTACCGATTAAACGTAAGAATCATTTCTTGGGTAACCCGATCAACATTTGGTTAGATCAATTCTCACCTTGCCGAAACCAAATCAACTAATGAAAATTTACGTAGCAAAAAATAAGGTTAGGCATGGACCGTTCCAATTGTCCGAACTAAACGCCAAAGTTGCCAGCGGTTATTTTGAGGCTACTGACTTTGCCTGTTTTGATGGAAAAAACTGGGTTTCAATGTCGGATGCGCCTGGTGTCATAATTCCAACGGATCATTTTCAGACGGGGCTGAATAGTGTTGCTAACCCTGTGTCGGTTGGCCTGGAAACCCGATTCCCAAAGCGAAAGTTTTCTCCTGAAAAGCGAAGAAATCCGACGGTTCGAACACTTCATTTCACGGGAAGCGGTTCGGAGTTCTTCCGCATTTGGATTACAAATCTCCTTCTGACCATTTGCACCCTCGGCCTTTACTCGGCTTGGGCGAAGGTGCGCACGATCAATTACTTCTACGGAAACACCCTTTTGGACGGATCGTCTTTTTCTTTCGTGGCCAACCCCATTGCCATTCTCAAGGGAAGAATCATTGCCTTTGCCGTATTCGGGGCCTACACTTTATTTCAGACAGTGGAGCCTATCGTGTCCCTTGTCATCATGCTCGCGGTTTTTCCACTCATCCCTCTTTTGGTCGTCCGTTCGATGCGATTCCGGATGCAAAATACGGAGTACCGAGGTCTGAAGTTCAATTTTACGGGCAGCGTGGGGCATGCTTATTCCCTTTACTTCGGCGGGGTCATTCTTACCTACATCAGCATGGGAATTCTTTTTCCTTGGTGGGATTGCCAAAAGAAGCAATACTTGCTGGGGAACTTGAGATACGGGAACAAGCGTTTCGAGAGTTTCCCCCGTGCCGGAGTCTTTTACAAATGCGCCGGAATTTGTATCCTCATGGGGATCGGGATGACCTTTCTCGTGATCTTGATATCGGTGGCAGGCGGACTTTTGGCCGGAGACTTCGGGTTCGTCGCAGGGATTCTTTTTCTCTACCTTTCCATGGGGATCCTATGGGCCTATTGGCACGTAAGTACAACCAATCACGTAATGGAATCGACATACTTGCCGGGGGTGTTTTTCAGGAGTCGAATGTCGACCCAAGACTTTGTCGCCCTTTGGGTGGTGAATATTATTTTGCTCGTTTTGACTTTCGGCTTGGCAGTCCCTTGGGTGATGGTGAGGAATGCCCGCTACCGCGTGAATAGCACCACCGTTTTGGCTGAGGATTTGGATTCCTTCGTTCAGGGGCAGATCGAGAGTACTTCGGCAATTGGGGAAGAATTGGGGGAGACCATCGACTTGGATATCGGGTTTTGATTCGGGAGGTCAAAGGCAAGTACCTCGTTGCGGGGTCGTCCCGGGCGCTGGATGCCCGCATGCTTTTTTCGGGGGCGGATTTGAGCATACAGGATGGGACGGGAAAAATACTCGCGGTGGCGCCGTTGTCCGAAATCAAGATATCTTCCCGTCTGGGAAACGTTCCCCGTATTCTCGGTTTTCCCGATCAATCTGGTTTTGAAACTCAGGAAAACGACGTTATAGACGAATGGCTCCGAGCTCAGGGCAAGCCGAGAAGCCTGCTTCACTTGCTTGAGGGCAAACTGCGTTACGCCTTGGCTTGCGCAGTGCTTACGGTTGTTTTGGTATGGGGGTTCGTTTCGCATGGTATTCCTCCACTTGCCGAAGTTGTGGCCCATCAACTGCCTGACGACTTCCTTGACAACGCATCCGAATTTAGCTTGGAGGCTCTTGACCGGCTTGTCCTCGAGCCAAGTGAATTGCCCGTCGACCGCAAGGATGAGATCCGACAGTTGGTCGGCCGGTCTTTTCCTCACCTTCCCCCTGCCGGCTATCACTTGGCCTTTCGAAGGGGCGGGGACTTGGGCGCCAATGCCTTCGCTTTGCCCGACGGGGTGATCGTCTTTACCGACGAGCTCGTTGATTTGCTGGAATCAGACGCCGAAATCCTGGCCGTGTTCGCCCATGAGTACGGACATGTCGTGGAGCGTCACTCGCTTCGTCAAATTCTTCAAGATTCGGCCATAACGGTGCTTTCTTTTCTCATTATCGGAGAGGCCACCGATACTCTGCAGGAATCCCTCAACGCCCTTCCTGCCGTCTTCATGCACGGCGCCTATTCAAGAGCCTTCGAGCTCGAGGCCGACGACTATGCTATGCGCATGTTGTCCGAAGCCGGTCATTCCCCAAATGCTCTGGGCGATGCCTTGGGCAGGCTTTCGGAGAAACACGGTGGAGAGGAGGGTTTGAAGTATTTCTCCACTCATCCCCCGTTTGAAGACCGAATCCGCAGAGCTGCGGAAGCGTCTCAATGACTGCTCCCCTGGCGAGAATACTTCGACGACTGTCGAGTTTTCGGAGAAAGCGCAGGATCAATGGGTTGCGGATCCCGTTGCGTTCCATGGCAGATACTTCGAGGGCCCCGGGTTTTCCCGTTTGCCGACAACCTGAGACAGGATTTCAGTTGGAGAGCGTCAGGGACCGTTCTTAGTTGAGTTTGGCCTCTTTTCCGGATCCTTCTTTTTCGACTCGTTTTTCTTGGCCCTTGAGATTCGGGTTACTTGGCTTAGTCCTCTTTGTTCGTCTCGATCCGCTTGTAAATTTCAGTTGATAGAGACTGGGCCTCGATCAATTGCTCGGGTGATAATTCAATCTCCTTAATCCACTCTTTGGCATCTTCATCTCCGTTGGCAATGGCAATGTTGTACCACGCGTAACCTTCGATTGGGTTTTTCGCTACGCCAAGACCATCTGCATTGCAAACCCCAACCATTGATTGAGCATCAGCAAGACCCTGCTCGGCCGCCTTGGTGAAACACTTGACCGCTAGCTTGTAGTCTTTGGGCACTCCTTCTCCGTTGTAGTACATCAACCCAAGGTTGTGCTGAGCATCGGCATCCCCCTGCTCGGCCGCCTTGGTGTACCACTTGAACGCTTCCTTGTAGTTCTTGGGCACTCCAAAGCCTTGGTCGTACATATATCCAAGGTTACACTGAGCATCAGCAAGACCCTGCTCGGCAGACTTTCTGTACCACTTGACCGCTTCCTTGTAGTCTTGGGGAACCCCTTTTCCCTGTTGGT
>JAYOII010000350.1:2139-3585 GCA_038118685.1 Opitutia bacterium | reverse complement strand
TATGCGCCGGAGTCCCGCAAAGCCAAGTCAGGTGATCCCTTTGAGGAAGGCAGGCTAGAATAATGCGATGCTGAACTTTTCGGTCCAAAGGGGAAACAGGCGATTCCGCTCACTTGGATGACGATTCGATCTTTTTCGCGCTTGAGCATTTGTCTAGCTTTTTGGTTCTTTTACCCAACGAAGGAAGCAATGCGATTCAAGGGGAAATACGATCGATTTGCATTTGTGCTTGGAGTATTCTAACTTTTTGAAACTCTTTAATCTTAAAGGACCACAGAATGAAAAAGAAAAGAATTCTCAAAGACCCGGATACGGGAGAAATCGTGGGTGCCACGAGGACCCCCTTCTCCCGGCAAGCAAAAGAATTGAACAAGCAAATTTTTGCCGAGGAATTCGAGAGGAACCGGATCGAGGAAGAACCACCCGAGGAACCTGCCGGCGGGAAAGGTTCTTTGACATGGATTCTTTTGCTGGCTGTGTGCATCTGCGGAATCTGGCTTTGGTCTGAATCTCAAGAGGACGTTGCCCCCGCGAAACCCGATTCAACCCCTCCTGCAACGGTATCCACGGTTGTCCCAAAGGTTCCGGAAGAAGAATCCGATCCGGAATCCACGACCGGTGAAAAAAACGATGAGGAACCGGTTGTTTCCGTCCGCACACGGGTCGTCGACGAGAGCAGGATTCAGTATCGCGGCACCGAAAACTTGATCTTTTTGCCCAATAGCGTGGCGCCTTACTCCGGATTGGTTCAATCGTTTTGGCCAAATGGCCAAAAAAGCAAGGAATTTTCGGTTGTCGAGGGGATCACTCAAGGCAGCATCGAGACTTGGTATGAAAATGGACAAAAGAAGGAAGAATTTTCCATGAAGTCCGGCAAAGTGATCTCGGTCGAGGTATGGAAGCCGAATGGCGAGAAATGTCCGGTTTCTCTGATTGAACAGGGTACCGGAGTGTACGTTTGGTATATGTCCGACGGTTCCGAAAGGGAACGTATTCGCTATGTGGACGGCCAACCCGTCGTTATCGACAATCCTTCCGAGGAGTGAGTTTCCTGCTTTCATTTTCCCTTGGTCCCGCCGGGGCCACGCTCAACCGACGATGGGAGCGTTTTGAATGAGCCAAACGAACTGCCTTTTGCTCCTTTGGCGTATTGCCTTCGTTCGATTACATTGGCTTGCTGCGTTTCTCATGGCGAATCGCCCCTTTTTGTCTTGTTGGGCTTAAACGGTAAAGGACCGCGAAGGCGCCGTCCGCTCGGACAAGGCGAAGATGGAAAAAAGTGACCGTTAGGTTTACAATGACCTGAAAAGAGACTTTTCTGAAGCTGAATGGTCGCCGCCGCCTTTAGGGTTGCAACTTGTCTCAATTTGCATTGGTAGAATCTGTTGCCCGTTTCATGAGTACCGTTGATCAATTCGAGAGCGTCTTCAAGGCTGCCGCCAAGAC
>JAYOII010000350.1:0-2129 GCA_038118685.1 Opitutia bacterium | reverse complement strand
GTCTACGTCCATGAGAAGCCTTCCTTGGAGAAAGCTCTTTTGGTAACCGATATGGAAAACGCCGAGGCGACCCTATATCTTCAGGTAGTCCGAACGTTTCTTGAAAAGATTCTGCCTGAAACCGAGGTGGATTGGGTTTTGGTTTCGCAAAATGACTTCGATAACGTGAAGGATCTGCTGGACAGGGTGGAGGAACACCGCCCTGACTTGGTCGTTACCTACCGGAATTTGAAAAGCGATGCCTGGCGATGGCCCTACAGTTTGGGCGAGCACTTGGACGTGTTGACTCAGGTAACCTCCACTCCGGTTTTGGTTCTTCCACACCCCGACCGTGAAGATTCCAACGGTTGTCTTTCCCGTCCGCCTCAAACGGTCATGGCGGTCTCCGGGCATCTCTGCGGGGAGGGAAAGCTTGTGAGCTATTCCGCTGCTTTCACTCCCTCCGGAGGCAAGCTCAAACTCAGTCATGTTGAGGATGAGTCGACTCTTGAGCGTTACCTTGATGCGATTGATAAAATTCCAGAGATCGACAGCGAAGTTGCCCGGGAAACGATTCTGGCCCGTTTGCTCAAAGAAGCGAAGGGTTTTTCCGATTCGGCCAGAACGGCGCTCAAGGAAGCCGAACTGGAGATCGAGGTCGAATGTCATGCCAAGGTCGGGCGCAGGCTCGAGGATTACCGTAAATTGATCGAGGATGATCACGTCGATCTCCTCGTCATGCACGCGAAAGAGGATGATCAAATGGCGATGCACGGAATGGCTCATCCTTTGGCCGTTGAGTTGCGCTCCATTCCGCTCCTTTTGCTATGAAACTTTTTCCTTCCATTCTGGCCGCGAGCTCGGGGCACGGGGTCGAGCCCACCGTTACCTACGTCTTTCTCGGGTTGCTCGGTTGCATGATTCTATGCCTTGCCCTGGAAGAAAAGATTCATGCCAAAAAATCGGTCATCGTCGGAATTTTTTCCATCTTGGCTCTTTTTCTCGGAGCTTGGTTTCAACTTCTTCCTTTCGGAGACGTGGGCAACCTCGTGATAGGCGGGCACAAGATTTCCATGCCCGTTTACATTCCGGGTGTGGACTGGGAGGTCATCGCCATTATTCTCGGATCCTCGCTCTTCGTCGACGTCACGAGCAAATCGGGACTCTTTACCTGGGTTGCGGTCAAGTTGACCAAACTGTCCAAAGGTGATCCTCTTCGCTTGCTTGTTTTGTACGGGGTCATGACGGTTGTCTTTTCGGCCGTCCTCAACAACGTCACGGCCATGATCATCGTGGGTTCTCTCACGGGTGTCTCGCTCAAGAAGCTCAATCGCTCTGAAAAGTTGCTCGGATTTCTTTTGGTCGAAGGGTTGTTGACCAACATCGGAGGGTTGCTCACGCTGATCTCTTCGGTTCCCAACATTATCGTCGGTAAAACCGCAAGCATTGAGTTCGTCGACTTCTTCATCAAAGCCGCTCCTTACGTAGTCATTGCCACCGTCATCACGATTTGGCTCGGATCCAAACTTTTCAAAATCCGTGCCCTCAAGACCGACGAGGAACGGGCGTCGGCCAAAGAATTGGTCGCTGGATTCGACGAGAACGAAGGGATCGAGTCGCCCGGTTTCTTTCGTTTCGGCGCAATCATGACCTTCGTGTTCATCGGAACGGTCGCCATGACTTCTCA
This sequence comes from Opitutia bacterium, assembly GCA_038118685.1. GTDB lineage: Bacteria > Verrucomicrobiota > Verrucomicrobiia > Opitutales > Seribacteraceae > Seribacter. Next base: position 463 of record JAYOII010000350.1, on the reverse strand, counting down.
GTTGCCCGTGATCAACGAGTTGGGTTTGGGTTTCGTGGCTTTGGCTTTCGCCGGCGTCATGCTCGTGCGATACAAGGCGGTCGCCGATCGGTTTTACAAAGCGATCGACTGGGACCTGCTTTTTTTCTTCGTGTGCCTCTTTGCCGTGATCAACGTCATGGAGCATGCTCAAGTTCTTGCCCTGATCGGGGAGTGGCTCAAGCCGATCCTCGGGTTGGGTGATACGGCTGGGCCGGCCTCCTTGCTCGTGGCTTCCGCCGCCGCAAGTTCGGTGACCGACAACATTCCCTTGGCCGCCATGCTGGCCAAAATTCTGGGAGGCATTCCGGATATTGCGGCGAATCCGGACAGCCCTTATTGGTGGGCGGTTATTTTCGGATCCAATCTGGGAGGGAACATCACGCCGATCGGTTCGGCTTCGACCTTGGTTTCGGTCACCATTATCCACAAGTACGGATTGAAG
>JAYOII010000349.1:0-3596 GCA_038118685.1 Opitutia bacterium | reverse complement strand
GTGTAGTCGATGGGCATGGGATACCTTAGGGCGTTTGGCAAATCCCAAAGTTCAACCCCTGGCGAATTCTCCAAGGCGTCTCTTGCATCGGGAACGTTGACGGCCGACTCGAACTCCGCATTGATTGAAATGGAGTGAGCCCTGTAAACAGGAACGCGAACACAAGTGCATGAGATTTTCAAGGAGGGTAGATCGAGAATCTTCCTGCTCTCGTTTCTCATTTTCAATTCTTCCTTCGTGTAACCGTCTTCACGAAAGTCATCAATGTGGGGTATCAGGTTATAGGCGATGGCATGAGGGAAAATCGAATCGCTTTTTGGTTCCGTCTTGTCTTCCCCCAGCACGGCCCTTGTTTGTTGGTCCAATTCCTCTGCCCCGACCGCTCCTGCACCGGATACGGCCTGATAGGTGGATGCGATGAATCTCTTAAGCCCAAAGCGTTTGTGCAAAGGGTGCAAGCCCATTAAGGCAACGGCCGTGGAGCAATTCGGATTTGCGATGATTCCGCGATGTTTTTCGATCTCGTCCGCGTTGATCTCGGGTATGATCAAAGGCACGTCGGCATCCATGCGAAAAGCGGAACTATTGTCGATGACCACGCAACCTTGGCGACGGGCCACCTCGGCAAATTGAAGGGAGTTTTGCGAACCGGCGCTGAAAATGGCAATGTCGAGTCCCTTGAATGAATCGGCCGTTGTCTCCTGAACGATTTCAAGGTTTCCGCACGCCTGAATTTCTCTTCCTGCTGATCTTGCGGAGGCAAGCAGTCGAGCTTCTGCAACGGGAAATTCCCTTTTTTCGAGCAAGCGAATAATTTCTTGGCCAACGGCACCCGTTGCCCCTACGATTCCTATACGATATTTTTTCAATGGACTTAGATATTTTGTATTCCGAGTATTTGGGAGTGGTGAATTCCTTAAGACTAAAGCCGACGGATCATGTTTTGATTGCATCCCTCGCTCAGCAGAAGATAAATCATATTCTACATGGGAAAAGCGTTAAAGATTATCTTATGTCAAGTTCTAAGCGAAAACCTTCTTGCGTGGAGGGTTCTCTCGGTACCCCTTCCGGACTCCATTTCGTGTGTCAAAAAATAGGGGAGGGGGAGAAGTTGGGCACTGTCTTCGAAGGACGGGTTTCCATTGGAATGACCTTCTCGGAGTGCTCGGAAGCTAAAAAAAAGAAGAATTTGATTACTACGAGAATTCTCCGGCTCAAGGGCTTGGAGAAGGGAGTTAATTCGGGTGGGCAAGTCGATACTTACGATCGGTACGTATATGTCCATGGCACGAATCACGAAGAAAGGTTGGGCAAGCCCGCAAGCTCAGGTTGTCTTCAAATGGGCAACGAGGATATTGCGGAACTTTTTGACCTTTTGCCTGAGGGCACTCACCTTTACGTAAGCTATCCTTGATCGTGCTGCTGAATTACCTGCGTGAAGTTGTGGGAATGGCAAGTCCGTACCCTGTTCGTTGGAAGTCAAATTTGATAGTTCTCCCCGTTTTTTGCTTTGCGCATATTTAGAAAACTGATTTTGTCGATGACTTCACTCGCTTTTTCGTCTTCATTGGTAGTTATGCAGACTGTCTGGCTTTTGAGTGACCTGATGGTTGAAGTGAGGGCCTCTTGCTCCAAACCCGGGGAGTCGGAGTCATAGATCAGGAAAGCATAATCGATTTGCCTGAGTTGAATCAAGGCGTTGTCCAGGTCGTTGGTTTCGATTACTTGGTATCCCTGATTCTTGAGAAGGTTCCCAAGGCAGGTTCTCATATGATCGTCCTCCAGGAATACGAGTACGGGGATGCCTCTCTTGTCCCGTATCAAGCTTAGAATCTTTTCTACTTTGATCGGTTTTCTGAGAAAAGCATAGCTTCCCAAGGCGAGAGCCTGCTCTTCGAGTTCTGGTACTGAATAGGCACTGAAGAAAATGAACTTGGACTTGGTTTGCTTGCTTTTCCTGATCTCGCTTAGCACCTCGACTCCATTTAGTTCAGGCATTTGTACGTCCATCAGTACGAAATCGAATTCGTTGGCCTGACACTTGGCCAAAGCCTCCGCTCCATTTATTGCCTGGTCAGCGGAAAAACCTTCCTCTCTCAAGATGTCCATCATGGTCGACCTGATGGCAGGGTGATCATCTACGACCAGAACGGTGGTTTTGCGAATTTCTTTGATCATCTTTTAGGATTCATTATGCGATTCATCCGTTTTTTGCCACGGAATTCTCTTCGGGAATTTCGATTTCGATGGTGGTTCCTTTGTTGAGTGAGCTTTTTGCCTTGATCGAGCCTCCGTGTCTTGTGACTAGTTCACGGCAAAGAGACAAGCCCAAGCCGACGCCTTCTTTCTTGTTGGTAAAAAGAGGTTCGAATATCTTTTTCATCATCGTCTCTTCGATTCCCACCCCTTGATCGGAAACACAAAGCAGGGTTTTTCCGTCGTCCAGTTTGCAAGCGTCCAAGAGTATTTCTCCTCCGTTGGGCATGGCTTGGATGGCGTTGATGAAAAGATTGTACAGAACTTGCCTGAACAAAATACGGTCGAGATTGACCGGGAAGTATTTGGGATGGAACTTGATGGAAAGAGTTGCGCTCCCCGTGACGTTGGCGTAGGTCATCGCCTCTCTTGCCAAATCCCTCAAGTCGGTCATTTCCCTCTTGAGGGAGCCGCCTTTGGTCAACTGGAGCAATCTTTGTATGACTTCGTCCGAACGGGTCAGTTCCCTGTCGATTATTTCCAGGTGATGGGTGGATTTTTCGTCCTTCTTGTTCTTTATTCTAAGAAAGTAGGTCGAATTCATGATCGCAGCCATTGGGTTTATCAACTCATGCGCTATGTTGGAGGAAACTTGCCCTACGCTTGCTAGTTTTTCCTGCTTGCTCAGCTTGTCCCTGGTTTTGATCAATTCCTTGTTGGCTCTTTCCCTTTCCTTGATTTCGGAAAGCAGTTTTTCGTTGGTCAGCGTAAGCTGTTTGGTTCGGTCTTGAACTCTTTGCTCCATCTCCAGGTTGGCAACGAGCAGTTTGTCGTTCGTGTCGTTTATGGAATCGAGCATTTCGTTGAAGAGGTCGGTCAACTTACCGAATTCATCGGTACTGATTTTTTTTGCCCTCAAACCGTAGTCGCGTTCATTGGATATTTTTTCAGCTACGCTTGTGAGTTCCTGAAGGGGGCGAGTAAGGGTGTTTTGATACCAAATGGTAACGAAAAGGATCACGATGATCATAAAAGCCCAGGAAGTGAAACCCAATCTCTTGAATTGGCTCTTCTTGTAGTCCAAGTGCGCGAGTGACCGCTCGATTACTATTTTGCCAATGGGTTGCTCGTCATCGGAGGAATGGATTGACCTGACGATGATCAAATCTGAGTCTGTCCATGTTTCGCCGTCCTTGTAAGACAAAAATTGTTGTTCAGCTTCTGCTTCCGTTTTCCTTGTCGAGCAAAACAATTCATAATCGTCCTCCGAGCTGCCCTCGACCTTTTTCCAAATGCTCGAGTGGTTTATCTGCGGATTGTTTTGAAGGCCTTCGAGCTGATCCTTCGCTGCCTCCTGATCCTCGAATGCAAGCGTCGGATAAAGGTGCTTGGCAATGTTT
>JAYOII010000348.1:2110-3605 GCA_038118685.1 Opitutia bacterium | reverse complement strand
GGTGAATTTCCCCGCATTCATTCTCGGACAAATCACCTTCTGCGACCAATTTTTCCGAAAGAATATCCGAAATAGAGGGCATCGCGTCAATTTTCTTGTAGAGAATGGGTTGGGTAAAAGCAGGATCGTCGGCCTCATTGTGACCATACTTTCGGTAGCAGTTGACGTCGATCACCACGTCCTCCCCGAACTTCTGGCGGTAGGCAAGGGCCGTTTCGGCAACCATTGCCACGGACAAGGGATCGTTACCATTGACGTGAAAGATTGGGGCTTCAATGGCCTTGGCAACGTCCGTACAATACAAACTCGAACGCGCGTCGGTCGGATCCGTGGTAAAACCGATCTGGTTGTTGACCACGATATGCACGGTCCCTCCGGTTCGGTAGCCAGGGAGCTTGGAAAAGTTGAAAACTTCCGCAACCACGCCCTGTCCGGCCATGGCAGCGTCTCCGTGAACCAGAATAGGCAAAACACGCTTGCGCTCCCGATCGCCCCGGAGGCGTTGGCGGGCACGGGCTTTGCCCTCGACCACCCCGTTGACCGCCTCCAAGTGACTGGGGTTGGGTGAAAGATGAATTACGACCTGTTGACCGCTCGTAGTGGTTCGTACCGATTCGTAACCCAAGTGATACTTGACGTCCCCGCTTCCATGGGCTCCGTCGGGAACGAAGTTTTCCGAAAACTCGCGAAAGATGAATTCGTAGGATTTCCCCATGACGTTCGAGAGAACGTTGAGCCTTCCTCGATGAGCCATCCCCATGACGATTTCCTCGACCCCTTCGTCAGGGCACTTTTGAAAGATCGAATCCAAAGCCGTAATCAGGGTCTCCCCGCCTTCCAGAGAAAAACGCTTCTGACCCACGTAGCGGGTGTGAAGGAAGTTCTCGAACTCCTCGGCTTGAACGATTTTTCGCAGGATTCGCAGCTTTTCATCGTGAGAAAAGGAGGGTTGGTTTTCATTGGGCTCGATACGGGACTGAATCCAACGCCTTTTTTCGGTCGCCTGAATATGAAGGTACTCGACACCAACGTTCCCGCAATAGGTTCTTTTCAATCGTTCGAAAATTTCCCCAACCGACATTCGAACCCCGCCAAGATAATTTCCGGTAAAATGGATTTCAGACAAGTCGGCCGGCTCGAACCCAAGCCGCTCCAAGCTTAGCCTGGGGTTGTCCGTACGGTCAAGTTGCAGGGGATCAAAGGTTCCCTGGGTGTGCCCGATATCGCGAAAAGCATAAATTGCCCCATATAAACGAGCGTGCGTCTCGATACCTGAGGCACTTTGACTCAAAGAAGAAGGTGGTTCCTCTCCCGCTAGTGCGGGAGGTCCAGCATCTTGGCCGAGGTGAAAGCCTTCGAAGAAATATTGCCACTCAGGCTCAAGGTCGGACGGAGAATCCAACCACCTAAGGTAGTTGCGATCGATTTCGTCTACGTTCCAACGGCTGACAAAACTGGGATTATTCATAATTTGAAAAATTCAAAACGAACTCAT
>JAYOII010000348.1:0-2100 GCA_038118685.1 Opitutia bacterium | reverse complement strand
CGTATTCGCGAAACTGGGTAAAAACAAGTAAAACTTGAAAAAAAAGAAGAGATCGAAGGTGAATTGAAAGAAATCAACCTTCGGGAAGAAAAAAGCTGAGGCGGCTTGAATGCCCGCGAATCTCCATCTCCTTTCCATAACGCACCGAGGGAATCCTTGGGGCGAGAATTTCAAGCACGTGAGGATCTTGATGAAATTCAGGTTTGGTCGAAGGATGCGGCCAATAAACGAGGGCTTCGGTGAAATCATCTTCCCCAATCAACCTGATCCCGCATGGGTAGAATGAGAAGTTCTCGGGTGGGAGGCAGGGCGTCCATTTGACTTGAGGAAACGAATAAAGGGGAGTACCAAGTCGGTACGAATAGGGATGAACGGAGAGGTTCAGCGTACCGGAAAAAAACTCCGAAAGGTTCATTCCCAGATCCTTGAAAAAAGAGGCTTGCATGGCCAAAGTTCCCCTTGGAAAACGCGAATCCGGAGTCTTGCCCGAGGCAATGCCATGACCTTGGGTTACGACAGCCTTGGCGGAGGTGTGAAATCGGACGGTCAAAAGAATCAGGCAATCAAGGGCAAAAGCACTTGAAAAAACGATTGCCCGTGCCACCGGGCCCGATACGAACCCGGACCGGGTGCATGCAACGCGGACAGTTTCCTACGTAAGAGTTGCCCTCCTTGTTCTTGTAAATTCGACCGTAAGTGCCACAGCGAACGTAATGTATGCCGAGAAAAGGCCGCTCCTTTCCTCCAGGTGACGGATTCGAGGATGGGCGAGGCTGACTCATTCCGTACTCAGTCCTCGAATTCCACGAATCAAACCGTCCACGCGTTTGCCGAGCAAGTTGGCTTGAACGGTTAGCCCATCGTTTCCTTCAATGACCTCGGAAACCCACGTTTTAACCCTTTCTTCAATGAACTTGAGTTTCTTTTGGGCTGCAGGGTCGGCGGAGAGAGCCTCGAAACTGGTTTGCAGATCGTTCTCCGCAGCATCCGATTGTCCAAGCATTTCCTGCAAGGCTTGAAGAGATTTTTGAATTTGGTCGGGGTTGACCTTCTCATCCGAATCCTGAAGAGGCTCCAGGAAACGGGGAACCGCGGGCTGATTGACTTTGGGCGCGCTCGGACTCGCATCCTTGAAAAGCTTAAAGGAGGTATCGGACCCATTTTGGCTGAACAGGCTCTTTTGATTGAACTCCAAGCTGCAAAGCCACTTCAATTCTTGCCGCAACTCTTTGAATTTGTCGCGAGATTTTTTTTCGTCCTCCAAACTAATGGAGCGGATAATGTCCGCTTTCATGGTGGCCGCCAATTCGCCTATCTCCTCGAGAATCTCGACGGTCCTGAGGAGCACGTTCTGCTGGGTCTGCAGAAAGGAAACGGCTGATTGCAGATGCTCCTCAAGGTTTTGCTTGGTCTTGAGCGGAGTTTGGTCATCCCCGATAGGCAATTTTTTCCGAGCTTTCTTGGATAGGCGTAATCGCATGTTCTAAAGAATTGGATCTTGGGTTCGGTTCTATTAGTGATCGAAGAAGGGGGGGGAATCAAGCGGAAATACGAGGCGCAACAGGCAGGTCGGCCCGACCGAAGGAAGAAAGAGCATAGGTTCCTCCCCCCAAAAGCCTCTCCCCGTCGTAGAGGGCCAGGACTTGCCCAGGAGCAAGAGCTCTTTGTGGTTCCTCGAAGACGATTTCGGCCCGACCGCCTTCAATCGATTTGAAGGAAAGGGCGACGGATGGGTCCCTGTAACGGGTTTTGCCCAAAAGTTCCCTTTCTCCGCCAAGAGGCTCGTCCATGAGAAAGGAAAGGTTCTCGATTTCATAACGCCTGCCCCAAAGCGTGGGTTCGTCCTTGCTTTCGAAGGCTACGATCAGCCGATTGGAAGATTCCTCCTTTCCGGTCACCACGAAATTTTGGTGATCGGTGTTCGAAGGCACTCCAATCCCCCTTCTTTGCCCCAAGGTATATCGATGAAGGCCTTGATGCCCCCCCACGACCTCGCCCGTGGTCGTTACGATTTCTCCGGGTTTGTCGTCAATGAAATGAGAGAGAAACTCGGGCACCTTGACCTTGCCAAGGAAGCAAATGCCTTGGCTATCCTTTTTG
>JAYOII010000347.1:1489-3637 GCA_038118685.1 Opitutia bacterium | reverse complement strand
GGTATTGCCTGACCACAACGAGAGATCTTCTTGATTCCTGATCCAGGAAACGAGAGTGTTTATTTCTTCCTTTCCCACGGGGGAAAGGTTTGATTGGGAGCTTTTGCCGATCAAGGTAACCGGAGGGATTTGCTCTTGGCCTTGAGGATTTCAGCCGGTTCGGGTCGGAGCTTCGAAACCGGGTTTTTATTAGGCCGGTACTGTCCTTGCGTAGCGGAAAGAATCTTTCGCGCCTGTGCGTCCATTTTGTCCGCTTTGTCAAATTTTTCCTGATTGAGAAGAATAAGGGCAAGCCCCGCATAAGAGGCTCCGACGTCCGTGTGGTTGTTTCCGAATTTGGCCTGTCGAATTTCAAGAGCCAGGTTCATTTGTTCCAATGCCTCGACGTGCTTTTTTTGTCCTTCCAGCGCCAAGGCCAGCCCTTCCCGGCAATCGGCGATATCCGGATGCTTGGATCCGATCAGGGGGAGCTTTGATTGAATGCAAAGCTCGAAGGCCTTTTGGGCCTTCTTGAAATTATTCTTCGATTCTTCGACGAAGGCCAGGTTTGCCTTCACGGTCAAGACGTCGTTATGCCTTGCTCCCAAAGCGGGCAAAAGGCACTCCAACGCTTTTTCATAGGCTTGTTCGGCTTTTTCGGTTTCGCCGAGAAAAAAATAAGCTACGCCCATGTTGTTATGGGTGGCGCCTATGTCACGATGTTTCTTTCCTTGAAAAGGCAACCTTCCCTTGAGGACATACTCGTATTGCTTGATGGCCTCCTCGAATTGGCCTTGCTTGAAAAGGTTGTCGGCTTGTCTGTGGCGGTTTGCCCAATCCCCGAGACTAGGCTGAGCCAAGGCGGGGAAGAAAGCGGTGACCAAAAGCGGGAACGAAAGAAGCAAGGTTTTCATTGAAGTTGGATCAGGGGGGAATAACGATCGGGAAAAGTAGAATCGAAACGCAAAAAAAGGTTATGGAAAGTAAAAAAAATCAAAGGACAGACGAAATCTCTTTGCCATTTGAGCGTATCTTTTGTTGTTAGGTACTTTTACAAACCACTAATGGATGGAGGAAAATTGAAATGAATATAAGCAAAAGATTGGTAGTTGGGTTGTTCTTCGTGTTGGCAAGTTCGCTTTTCATGGGGGCGATTTTCGAAAAGTCGGGAGCAAAACTCAAGGTAATCAAGGCGGGTGTCGATGACAAAGGAAATCCCGTGTGCGTAAACAAGAGTCAAGTTTATCTGTTCAAAAAGGATCAGGGGCAAAACAAGATCATCTTCTTTTACCATGATGCCCAGAGTCCGGAAGCTTCCGTGACCAAATCCTTTTCCGATAGCGAGAGCCTTGACACTTATTGGGACGAATTGATTAAGAATTGGTAACTTCGGATGCTTCCGGTGGGATCCGGAAGAGCGGACGGACAACCCTTTCCATGGGCTCAAGTCCGACCTTTTTCTATCTTTGAGATGACGAGGGGGGGGAGGACTGCGTGAGCGTAGGTTCCTTTTGCATTTCCCAATAGTTTTTTATTCTGACCCCTCCGTTTTTGTCCATTGGCAAGACTTCGCAAATCTTGCAACGGTGAGGGCTTGCCACGAAGCGTTTGACTTCGCCATAAGCGTCCTTTTTGACCGCAAGTCCTTTTCTGGGTTCGATTTCAACGCATTCAATCAAGTCTTTCCCATTGTAACCTTTCTCATTCGACGTCGTGTACAACCCCTCGGGGTGTACGAAACTCACGATCTTTCCAAAACGCACGCGTCCCTGACCGACGTGTCTGATCACGTCGCTGATACAAAAGGTTTTCTTTTCCCTGTACTTGAATTCATTTATCCTTTTGCACTGATCTTCGCGTAGCTTGAAAAATTTCAATTGTTCGTTGTTATGCCTGTGTAAAGGGGACAGGTCGTGAGGATTGAGTTGGATAAGCTCAAATTTTCGCCTTTTGCCTTCAATGATGAAAATGATTTCTCCAATTCGCTTTTTTTTCCCGGTTGAAACGCGCTCGATCACGCGGTCTCCGATTTCCAGTGGAGTTTTTTTCTTCAGTTTTCTTGTGGACTTCATTCTCGGGCTTCTTTCACAAGATAACCCAAGAAATCAGTATTTGCACGAAAAAACATTTAATTTAAATGAATGATATAAGCAGATGAAGGACTTGATT
>JAYOII010000347.1:0-1479 GCA_038118685.1 Opitutia bacterium | reverse complement strand
CCTCATGGCCTCTTTCTTGATACTCTTGGGGAAACTGAATTTGTTTGTTTCGTTCCGCCTTTTTCAATCTTGTCTCACGAATATGGACGGAGTTTGCGTGCTGCGTTCCGCTTGTCTTCTTCCGGGAGAACTCATGCTCGTAAACAGGAGATTACCCTGAACTTCGTGGCAATTGGGGCTTAGCAAGGAAGACAGATGGAGCGGAAAGCTTGATCGCAAGCGAGGTCTCGCTTGGCGCAGTTGATCGGAATGGATGTTCCTTTGTCGCGAAACGCAGCTTATTTTTCTACAATCCAAATGTTTCTGAATTGAAGCGGGTTGCCGTGGCCTTGCAACTTCATTGGTCCGGGAGTTCCTTCCGGTTCGCCACGGGATCCGCCGGTTTTTCTCGGTATCTCGAAATTGTCGTGAATGACGATCCCATTCAAGCGAACCGTGATTTTGGCGTTTTTGATCTTCTTCCCGTCCTTCGTTTTGGCGTTGGTGAAGTCGACGTCGTAGGTTTGCCAACTGAGCGGTGGAAAGCAGGCATTCAAGTCAGAGTCCTTGATCGAATAAATGCCACCGCATTCATTGTTCGCTCCCTCCAATCCAAAGGAGTCGAGAATTTGCACCTCGAAGTGGTCGATTTGGTAAAATCCGCTGTTTCCCCGACCTTGCCCGCGGGCTGCCGGACGGTAGGGAAGCAGGAACTCAAGGTGCATGTGGTAGTCGTTGAATTTTCTCCTCGTGCGAACGTCGGATCCATCGGTGTTCAGTAGCCTGGTTTTTTCGTCCAGCCGCCCTCCCTGCCATTCGTCTTTGTTCGAGCCGTCAAAGAGCGTAATGGCGCCTTTGGGCGCCTTTTTGCCCATCGTGGGACTCTTTCTTTGAGTTTTTTTCAAGACGATACCTTTGCTCAGAGAAATGATTCCATTGGAAAGACTCCCGGAGTAAGGCTTGTGACCGTCGGGTGGAAACTTTCGGGTCGCGCTAAAGGCGTCCGGCGATCCGGCGAGATACTTTCTGTTTCCTTTGGCCGGGCTCAGGGCAACCTTCTTGCCTTCAAGTTTTCCGTTCAGCAAACTCCTGTTTTTACCGTCCCATCCAGCTCCCGGCAACCCGCCGGGAAAAAGAACGACTTGGAAGGCTCCTTTGTCGAGAGCGATAACTTGGGCTCCCATTCCGCTTCCGGCATATTCGCCCTGATAGGCGAAGTCAGCTGGAATGTTGGGGTCGTTGGCATCGACGTAAGTGCCTGAAAATACCTTTGGAGAGGCGGAACCGATAAAAGGAAATAGTAAAAACAGTAAGAGAAGATGGAGGTTTTTCATGCAAAATCCCTACCTTGCAAAGCCAAACGAATGCAAGACGATATAAGCCCAACAGACTAAACAAAGAAGGAGGGTTCAAGCGTCGATCAAGAATTTTCCAGAAGGTCGGCAAAGCTCCGCATATATTCTATGACGTCTTCTTTGACATTCCGGCGCAGGTGTCGAA
>JAYOII010000346.1:0-3649 GCA_038118685.1 Opitutia bacterium | reverse complement strand
AAGCTCAAGCTCCTACGTCACTTCCGACGCTCCGGGGAACACGGTCCAAGGAACCTATGCCTATGAATGGGTGGATGATTCCACCGGACGGTTGACGGTGTACGAATCAAGATCCTATGGAAACCCTCAGCAAGTGGGTACGCAGTACGTTACTTCCCAAAGACAAGCGGTATTCAGCTTGAACTTTTTTAACACCGACCCTCTCTCCGATTTGATCCACGGCAAGCCCGGTGGCTTGGGTATTCATTTCGAAAGAACCACCGACGTCGAAAAGTATTCCGCCGTTTTCGTTGATACCGATCTGGATGGAGTCGCTGACTCCGATATCGAAGAGCAAGCTTCTCCGGACTATGGAAGCCTTCGGGTTTACAACGACGCGTCCCTGCTATTGAAGTATAGATTTGATGTCTCAAATCAGATGGTGTTCGGAAAGGCCGAGGGCGGTTTCTTTTGAAGAGAATAAAGTTGACCTTTTGATGCGAAATACCTTGGCTTATTTACTTTTAAAATTCCACTTCTTGAAATCATCATGAACAAAATTACACCACTTTTCTGTATTTTGATCCTTGGCCTTTGGGGCTGCCGGGACACCGAGACGACTTCCGCAGCTTCCGTTTCCTCTTCGGCAACCGGCCCGAATGCAGCCAATGCCGTCGTAGAATTGGCCAATGCGGAAATCGTTTTCAATCCAACCATTACGATCAGTGTGGACGGTCTCAGTTGTACCTACGACAATACGATCAACCAACTCTCCATTTTCCCTTCCGGGACTACGACTTGTTCCATTACCTATTCCGATTCGGGAGACGATTTGGTTCTGACTTTGAATGAGTCCAGCGGAAGCGTCATGGGAGGGAAACCGCTGACCCTCAATTTGTCCGGTTTCGTAGACAAGGGAGGCGAAGGCTTGATCGACGAATTCACGGTGCAAGCGACTCACGGGGCCAATACGGTTCGGGAGAAGGGACAGTTTGTAGGAGCAACCAAACCCCTCAACAAAAATGTCGCTTCCAAGCGTTCCGAATTACCCGATATGGATGGAGCGCCGACTTTAGAAGAGTGGAAGCGTTACATCATAGGTAACGCAATTGTGGCCATTGACCAAGTAGATGGTGACGTCACCTTGGTGACTTTCAAGGACTCGAGCAAGATGGAAGGATTCGATGTCGAAGACAACGAACCTTGGGACGGCACTTACGTATATTCGAAGTCCAATTCCGACCCGACGAAAGGGACTCTCGTGAACAAGCAAACATGGACTGAGGATGATGGCACAACCGTGACCGGCGAGTATGAATTTGAGCTGACCTTTACCAATTTTTACAACGGAACTTGGAAAGAAACGAAGTCTGTGGAGAACGGAGTCCCATATGCCCAGAGCCAGTTGGAATACGGTACTTTTAATGTCTACACGGACACTTCTTTGATTACAAAGAAGTAAGTAGCGTTTGCCTTTTCCTTACCTGAAAAGAGCCTGAAAAAGCATTATGCTGTATTGATTCTCTGATTAAATTTACTAACCAAAGATGTATAAACTAAACATGAAAAAAATTATATTACCCTTGCTTTTCTCTTTGTCCTCCTTGGGGCTTTTATCCTGCATCGACGAGTCGGCCCCGTTTGCAACCGCGACTGTGGACTCCACTTCGGCTGCCGAAGTCTTCGCTGGATACACCTTGGAGCTTAATCCGACCATTGTATTTTCCGCCGATGGTAAATCCGGGACCTACGACAATACGGCCAACCATTCGGGTTACCCCGCAGGTCAGGGTATTCAAGTAAACATCACGTACTTAGACGGAGGAGTGGGCTTGGACATTATCTTCTCGGCTGATGCGTTCACGGACGGGGCCCTAGGAGTGACCGTTCAGGATTTCAAGGACTCGGGCAGCGACGGAGGGATCGATGAGTTCACCGTTTCGGCCGCAAAAGTCGGGGACAAGCCCATACCTAATTTCAAGCCGGTGGTCAAAAAGCCTGCACCTGGCGAAATGAAACGAAGCAAAGCCGACTTGGCCGCCAACCCGGTCGCCGGATCAGCCGATGCCGCAGTTGCTCAACAGGATGTCGATATTTCGGGTGCTCCCACCTCAACTGAGTGGAGTGACAAAATAGTCGGTCGGGGTATCTTGATTGTAGGCCAAGGTAATGATATCGATTTGATGAGTTTTACCTCTTCTACTGCCGGTATACTTTATGAGATCTCCGATGGGATCCAAAGCGATTTTACCTACACTTACGAAAAGCGAAACGAAGGTAATGATGGCGAAGGAATCATCAGAGCAACAACTCAATATCAGGAAAATGGTGTGCTCATGGAAGACTATATCGAGATCGACTTGGATTTTACGGATTGGTACACCGGCAAATACGAGGAAGCTGTCAGTACGCAAACGAATACCGTCACGGGGGTGAAAACTGACGATGACTCCCTTGACAAAGGAACTTTTACGGTAGAAATGGATACAGCGGGATACGTTAAACAGAACTTCACCGCTAGTGCAGGTTCAACCACTGGCAATTGATTTCTTCCGTATTTTTTCAATCGCCTGTTGATTGCCAACTGATTTAAGAACAAGACCCGTCCGCTAATCGGACGGGTCTTTTTTTTTGTGAAACTTGTATTTCCAGTCATTCGACTCCTCCTTGTGGTTCTTTTATTGGTTTCCTGCAGATCGGTTCAGGAAAACCTCGATCTGCAAGTCAGGGAAGTGGAATCCGTTTACGACCAATCCTTGGCTGAATATGGGAACAAGAAGAGCAAAAAGTTGAATTGGGACGCCGCTCTTGATTTGATGTTGAAAAACAACCTCGAATTAAAGAGAGCGCGCGACTCGCTGGAAAGAGCCGTGGAGAACAGAAAGCAGATTTATTGGGATCTGGTGCCGAGTTTGGGCTTGTCGGCCAGTTTGTCCAAATCGCTGACGGACTTGGGGGACCTGTCTTCCCGGGATATCCGGTTCAACGTTTTTTCCACCATCAACTTGCCGGGAATGATCAGCTTTTATTCTCGCCGCTATGCATCTTTGCTTGGCGAGATTCTGGCGGAGTGGAATTTGAAGCTCAAAGGGAGGGAGTTGATCATCCGCCTGAGGGAATTGTTTTTGGAGTACGAGGATTTCGAGATGAGAAAGAGAGTCGTGGCCAAGGGCCAACTTTGGAAATCATCCAAGCCCCAGAAACTTTCCGAGTTGATCGACAGCACTCCGGAAGAAATTCTGCTCGAGCAACAGGCTTTCAATCTTCGCATAAGCGAAAATCAACTTTCCCTCTCTTTGGCCAAGATCTTGGGTAGTTACGATTTCAAGTGGGAGTTGGTTCAAGAAGGCTTGCCGGAACTTCACTATGCGGAGAAACCTTTGGACTTGAGGCGCAAGGACAAGGTCGGTGTCTTGCTCAGGCAAAAGCAAGCGGCCAACTTGGAGTCTCTCAGGCTCAGGGAGGTAACCGCCAAGCTCAGTTTTTTCCCTGATCTCAATCTCGGTTTGAGTTCCCCCTCCTTGTATCGGGTCAGCAATAAAACAGCGACCGGTTTTTCGGTGGACGAATTGCTCGTGCGGGTGGGGAGCAGCGTTTCTTTTGACACCAATTTGCGACGTAGACGCCAGTTGAAGGACATAAGAAGGGAGATCGAATTCCAAAACCGTTT
>JAYOII010000345.1:0-3659 GCA_038118685.1 Opitutia bacterium | reverse complement strand
CCTCGGGAGTCATGGGACACGAAATCGGTCACAACTTCGGCTTGTGGCATGCGAACCGATATGTTTCGGACATGCTTACGCCAACGAGTGACGAAGGCCAGGGGGTTGATTATGGAAACCCATTCTCACTTATGGGCGGAGGAGGAATCAACGGAGATCTCACCATTTCCAGCAAAGTCTTTCTCAAGGACGTCGGCCATTTCGGATTAAACGGTGGTACGGGAGCGAACAGTGCCGTTGACGTGGCCCACCTTTTGGGTGCGGGCAGCGTCGAGTCAAGCGGGCTTAGCGAAGCAAATGCCGTAAACGCCAACACCTTTCGAATTTATCGACACGACTATGGTTCGGCTCCCTATCCGCTTCGAACGGGCCGCTTCAACGTAGTGATTCCATCCCATAGCATGCCAGCTGATTTGATGGACAAACTCCCCCTCGATCTCTCTATAGGGGGCCCGGGCGATGGAGCGAGCGGTTGGCTTGAAAGTAATGGTTCTCAGGTACAACTCATGCTTGCCTCTCCCGGAAAAGGTTATTCCGAAGAGCCCTTGGTCCAAGTGCTCGACTCTGATAAGCAAACGGTTTTATTGGCTCTTGACCAAAGATGGATCCTCGAGCGGGCTGGCTCATTGCCAACCTCTATGGTCATGGCTCATCTAAGAGATTTTGCAACCACCGCGCACCGCGGACTCCGCGGAATTGAAATCCCCGCTTCTCCTTTTAATCCGGTTGGGTTGGACGTATCCTCTCCTTCGGGTTCTTATTGGATCTCTTACCGAAGAAACGTCTCCGAATACAGCCTAAGCATAATCAACGGTACTTCGCAAGGATGGGGAACAAGCGAAAATTACCTGATTGATACCACTTCGGCGACTCAGGGGAATTTTGACGATGCCTTCCTTTCGATCGGAAGGACTTTTTCGGATTATGAGGCTGATTCTCACCTCACGCCTATTTCGAAGGGAGGGCTGAGCCCGATGGAGTACATTGACGTTGTCGTCAACGTAGGAACGGTCGCATCCGGCGAAGCGGCGGTTCCTCGGTTCAGTATTCAAGCCAGCAATTTGTCCCCTGCCGTAAACGAACCGATCGAGCTGACGGTTCTTCCTGACGACGGGAACGTAAGCAAATATGCCTACTCTTGGTATCAAAACGAAATCTTGATGGAAGAGTACTCTTACCTGAATCGCAGAACCATCTCCAAGGCTTTTGCTTCGAACGGACAACATGTGATAAGGGTCGTGGTTTCGGACATGAAAGGCGGCGTATCTTCCCGCAACCTCATCGTTCGCGTCGGTCCCAAAGAAGAAACCGCAACGACCTTGGTATCGGGGCAGGTCAGATCCAACAAAGGTCCTGTTCAGGGCGCCAAAGTTTTGCTGAGGAAAGCCCCGGTCGTCGAACACCAACTTAGTGTTTCCGGTACCTTGCAAGATTCTCGAATCCCGGGTTCCGAGACCAATCATTTGCGTTTTGTCATCGACAACGAGGATCGCAAGCAACTGATCATGCATCGAGGCGAAATTCATCGTTTTTACCTGGACCCATCCAGCGAAGGCAACCCTCTTGCTTTCTTTGATCGTCCGGACCATGAGCCTGCCAAAGTAAAAGTCGACCTGTTGATCACTCCCTTGGTCGATTTCGGGGGATCGGGTTACGTTCATCCCCCGGAAGTAAAATTCGAGGGCGGCTCCCTTTTTGACACGCATTTTTCAAAGACCGTCACCACGATTTACGATTACCAAAATCATTTTCGCAACCAACCGCCTTACGGGCCGAATGGTACGGTGATCACACGCCCTTACGCCAAGTCCCTGCTTTTTGATACAAACGTATCACAGGTTTTCGTACGACCCACCAAGGTCGATTCCAGAACGGGGTTGTATCTCCACTTTGGAGGAAGAGGGCAGAACCGTTATTTCCCCCCAAACGTCTCGATCAAGAGAACCAGTTATTGGGAGGATTATACGGAACCATCGGCAACGGCGACCGCTTATGTGGATGGCGTGGGAACCATCAACGTCACCACCGTTGGAAGCGGCTATCCTGAAGCTCCCCAAATCATGGTTTTGGGAGCCGGGGCCGAAGTAAATGCAACCGCAACCACTCGGGCTCCCATGAATGGAGACGCCTTTTCGGGTGCCCTCAAAAACGGTATTCTTCCCATTGGATATCCCTTTGACGACGTCGGGAATAGCAACCCCGTGACCATTATTGATCAGGGTTACGGATTCGACCCCAATTCAACTTTGGCCGTTGCCTTGTATCCGCACAACCCCATCGCCTATTATTCTTTCGACGCGAATGAAAGCTTGTTTGGAAGCGGTCCTCTCAAACCAACTTCGGGTTTTAGCAACTCGATTTTAAAGGGATTCAAACACTATTGGCAGCTGAACGAGGAGAACGCCACCACTTTCGAGAGTAACGTTTCCAACGTCAGTTTGACCGTCAATGCCATCCCCGATAATTCCATCCGTTCTTACTGGGGGATCAAGCACAAGGCAATTCGAGTACAACTCGGTGATACCTTTACCGGAACAGCGGTGCTGGACAAAACAGGGTCCGACCCTTTGGCTCAAACGCTTTCCTTATGGGTTTATCCTTTGCCTTCCCTGGGGAACCCCAGCGTTACTTTAAGCGCCGCCCCTTTCACTACTACACTTGATTTCCTAAACAATGACCTCCTCCTAAACGGAGTTCCCGTTTTCCAAAATTTAGCGGCCAACGAATGGTGCCATTTGGCCGTCACCGACGACGGAACCACTGCAACCGTATATTTGAACGGAGTCAATGTCGGTACGGGAAACAATTCGTTCGGCAACGACCTCACCATAGGCAGCGGTCAGGATTGTCTGATCGACGAGATCATGATCTATGATCGCGTGCTCAAGGACTTCGAACTCATGCAATTGTCGGGTCGAGTTTTTCTTGATTTATCAGGCAGTAAATTCCACGCCGCCCCCATCGGAGGTTTTGACATGAATGATTCTGATCCAACCGGTGCGAACGATGGGTTGGCTGATTCGCCTACGCTGGGATTTTCAGTCAATAACCTCGGGCAAGGCATTGACTTGAACGGTTCGCAGTATCTTGACCTGACTGCCCATACCGTCGAGTTGAAAGACGTCGCCGTAAACCTCGCTGCTTTGGACCGCGGAACTTTTTCAATTTGGCTAAAGCCCGGCAAGGACCCTGTCACAAACCAGTATGAGGAATCGACCATATTGTCCGGATCGAACGTAGACAAAAACAATACCTATTACCGTCTTTTCGTAAGGGAGAACGGTACCGTGCGTCAACAAGTATACAACGATGGGCGAGAACTGTGCTATTTGACCACCACGGCGCAAGTTAACCTCAATGACGGCGACTGGCACCATCTCGCGGTCTTGGTCGATGAGAACGGGGTTAGCTTTTACGTGGACGGCAAAGCGGATGCGGGAGTGGTTCCGGCTGGATCAGTCAACGAGCGGGCGTTTTTGACGGACATCGACGGCATGAATCATCTTGCCATCGGCTACCACCGGACAAGCGAAACCAACGCTACCAATTATTATGCCGGTCAATTGGACGAAGCCGCCTTTTATCATCGAGTCCTTACGACTGCCGAAATCAATTATCTTTATGAATTGGGAACTGAGCCCAAAGCCAGAAACGACCGA
>JAYOII010000344.1:0-3661 GCA_038118685.1 Opitutia bacterium | reverse complement strand
GCAATGGTACATTGTTTGATAACACGACGATCATCTACATGCCCGAAACCGGTGCTGGTCATCATTCTCCGGACACGGAGGCTCCAATGATTTTGATGTCCGGCAAAAACTCCAAGCTCGACATTGCGGGACGTTACATCCGCCTTCCTTTTCACGGCACCGAGGGACATAAGACATTGAGTAATTGGTATACCACCTTGCTCAACGCATACGGCAACCCGATCGACCACTACGGAGATCTGGATTTGACCATGCAGCGCAAACGATTGCCTCAAACTGGAGCCATTAAAAGATTTTTAGTTTAAGCTGATATGAATAGACTTAGCCTCCTTCAAATTCTTACTTTTTTGCTTTTTGCCTCGCACCTTGTCTTGTGCGGCAGCGAGTCGGCTAAACCGGTAAAAGTTTTTATACTTTCAGGGCAGTCAAATATGGTGGGTGCTGGTAAAATTGACGGTGGTAGCAGTCGATGGGGGAATCAGTTTATCGATCCGGTCGTTTCCGTTTACCAAGGCGAATATAATTCAGAGAAAGACTACGATTCCATGGAACCGGTCAAAACTCTTAAACTTGATGCGTTTGGCGGAGTAAAGCCAACCCCTTATCCGGGGGGAGGAGTTCAAGTGACCCGAGGTTATATTCAAGTCAAGGAATCCGGTATATATGAATTTCGTCCTGGTTATGCGGGTTCGACATACAATGTGATGGAAGTCGCTGGAAAAGAAGTTCACCGCCAGGAAATAGGCAAGAATCCAATCCGTAATGAGATCCGTTTGGAGGGTGGTAGGAAAGTACCTTTTAAGATCACCTACTTCACGAAGCAGGCAAATGGATTGGGCTGGATTGTCCGGCTTGATGTGCCCGGTGCACTCTCAACTATGGTCAAATTTGAGGGCATGTATCCGTATTTGATCGATTCAAACAAACAATGGGTCTCCCGAGAGGATGTCTGGTATCGTGGAGTGGTGACTGCTGTGGGGAATCGTCCTCTTGGTGTCTTCGGTGGACGGATCGGCCCTGAAATCGGTTTCGGTCATGCCGTTGGAAATTTCATAGATGAGCCTGTTCTTATTTTAAAAACTTCTCAGGGTAACCGATCCCTGTCATGGGACTTTCTTACGCCAGGTAGCAAGCAGTTTGAATATAAGGGAAAGATTTATGCCGGGTACAAGCAAACACCGTTATCATGGGACAAGGGAACCACGCCAAAACCTATCAACTGGTATGCGGGTAAGCAGTACGACGATTGTATCGGAGCTGCTCACGAAGTGCTCAGGAATTTTGACAAGGAATTTCCGCACTGGAAGGGAAGAGGTTATGAGATAAAAGGCTTTGCATGGTGGCAGGGGGATAAGGACAGATATGTTGCGGCTCATGCTGTCAATTATGAGAAGAATCTTGTTCGGCTCATTAAGACGCTGCGTGCAGAATTCAATGCACCAAAGGCCATGTTCGTCGTGGCAACACTCGGGCAAACTGCCAAGGATGCCCAGCCCAGTAACGACAAGCTGATCCTCGACGCCCAGTTGTCCGTGGACGGAGCGACGGGGAACTACCCTGAATTCAAAGGTAATGTATCCACGGTCTACACCCATCCACTCAGTCAGGGAGGAGCTTCCAATAGTCATTACAATGGAAATGCCCAGACTTACATGGATGTTGGTCTGGCTATGGGGGAAGCGATGGTTCGGTTGCTAGAAGGAATTAATGAGTAAAATTCCAATTATTGGTACCCTAGCGTTAGTCGGATCGCTGGGCTATTGGGCTGGACTTAAAAATAGTTCAGGTAGTTCCCTTCCTGATTCATCTGAGCTTGATAATGTGAAATCCTCCAAGTCGGATTCGCCGCATAACATATCATCTGAAAGCAAACTGGCTGTTGAACCGAATGGTGGAGAGTTTTCGACGACCCGTACTGATGGTGCAACTCCTCCGGTTCCTACTCGAAAACAAACAAGGAAAGAGTTATTGCAACAGGTTGATTCAAACGACCGTCTTGAGCAAATGTCTGCCTTCCTTCAACTTTGCCAAAGCCTGGACGACGAGACCATAAAGGTCATGATTGAGGCATACGAAAAGAAGGATTGGGATGGAATCGACGCCATGTTGTTTTTGAATTATTTCACCTACGCATGGGCTAGGCATGATCCGATTGCCGCCATGGAATGGTCAATGACCAGGGACCCATTTATAGAAAAAGATTTGGTCGCCGAGGCCATGCTTAGTGGCTGGGCAAGCGTCAATCCTGATGCTGCCCTGAGTTGGGCAAGGGAAAACGAAAGCCCACGGGACAAAGAACAAAAAAGAGGGAATGAACTTTTGATCGGTGTCATCAAGGGAATGGCCGGAACCGACTTGGCGGGTGCGACGGAGTTGATGAAAGAATTGAACTACGGGCTTTATCTGGATAAAGCAGCTTCGACTTTGCTTGCCTCGGCATGGGCAAAAGGAGAACAAACCGCCATTGACTGGGTGGAAAGTTTCCCCGATGGCAAAGCAAGAAACTCCGCTTACGAAGCTTTGGGGAAGCGACTCATTCGCGAAGACATAGACCGCTCCGTCGAGTGGGTCGACTCCATGGATGAATCGGAAATCAAAACAAAAATAGCCAAGGAAACAGCCAAAGCCATGGTCATTCTTTCACCCGAGAAAGCAGCGGACTGGGTTGCTCGAATGCCGGCTGGCGAAGCTCGTTCAGCTGGTATGGAACGGGTGGTTTCCCAATGGGTGGAACGGGACCCTGTTGCTACGGCTGAATGGCTCAATAAATTTCCAAATGATCAGAGTATTGATGGAGCATTGGCGATCTTTTCCCATCAGATTGCAGAGAAACAGCCGCAATCTGCTTTGCAGTGGGCCCAAGCAATTGAGGATCCGGAACGCAGAGCAAGAGTTATTCAATATATTAAAAACAAATGAACGGACATAAAGGACAATAACCTTTCTGAAGACTCATTTTCGATATCTAGATAAAAAAGACTAAGCAAAATATGAAACTGATAAATAAATCACATCCTTTTTTCTACCTGCTCCTTTTCATGGGAATGGTAAGCATTGGGCTGGCCAACGAGGAAATGACTCCGCTTTCACAGGCAGGCCAAAAAATTGAAACGCATTATTCCAACCAACTGACAATTCTTCATAAAGATTTAAAAAAGGCAGTTCCATCGGAGAGTGAAACCAATGGGGCCAAGTTGAAGCAATTTTTGGCATCTGATAAACTCGATCCAAAACTGGTGAAATTTGTCATTCTTGAGAAAGCAACACCACGGGCTTTGGCTGAATTTGGTCAGTTGGGGGAAAATCATTTTTCTTTACTGGAGAGCCTTTTCAATGACCCAAAGTTGATGAGGCAAATACTGGTGGCCGATGGTGCGCGAGCACAACGAATGGGACGAAATGGATATGGTCCACCTCAGTACGGAAAGGCCATGGAAATTTATTCCAAGATTAAGGGTTCATGCAAGGATGCTTCTGCCGGTATTTTTCAAAGACTTGCTTTAGCCATTGCCCTGGAACATGCGGTTCCCGTTGTACAGACAAATCCTGCGGAAGATACCAATGCACCCGAGACCGTGGATCCGGTAAAGAGATACCATCATTACAAAAAAGCCTATTTGGACGGTGAACTTGATCCGACCTTTAAAAATCTCAGTACTTG
>JAYOII010000343.1:0-3664 GCA_038118685.1 Opitutia bacterium | reverse complement strand
ATCCGGACCAACGCCGATGAACCGGATTTGCGGAAGTTTGGAATCCTCATGTCCTTCGGGGTAGGCTGCCTCGATCAGACTTCCTACCATTCTGCGCAAGTAAATCTTGGCGTTTTGGGGAAGTTGGTGGTAGGAAGTGATCGACCCAAGGTCCTCTTTCCATCCGTCAAACGTTTCATAAACGGGTTCGAGCGTTTGGCGGATTTCTTCGCTTCGCGGGACACTCGTGGTCAGTTTTCCGTCCGGAAAACGATAGGCCGTGCAAATCTTCAGCTTTTCCTCCCAGCCTTGATCCATTGAGAGAGCATCGAGCTTGTTGATGACCAATTCGTCAAAACCTCCGTACCGCAAGGCATTTCCTTTTTCCACGGAATCAAACCATCCGACCATTCGCTGTCGACCCGTCGACGTTCCGAATTCCATTTTGGCGAGCTTTCGGCCGAGACGATCGACTTCGTGATCGATTTTAGTGATGAAGTGATGAGTTCCGACTTTGGTGTCATAGGCCTTGCAACAACCGATTTCAGTCATTTTCTGAAGCGGAATTCCACCGGAATGAAACAGCTCGGCTCCGGTCGTGTGGGAGGCCGTTACGTTCGGGGTGAACCCGTGCCTCTTGTCCAACCAATAAGCTTGACCAAACTCAGCCACCACGGGGCGCTTGGACTTTTTGCTTTCGAGCAAGACCTCTCGAACGTCACCGATACAGGATGCGAGTTTGCTTCCGGCTTGCCAATAGACTTCCTCGAGCAAGTCGAATTCCAAGCCAAAGCAGTCTTTTCCCTGAAATCGCCCGAAGTCAAATTCGTCGGGAGAGAAGATCCCCTCCTCAACGGACTCCCGGTTTGCCCGCAGTTCCATTTCGTTGAGCTTCTCGAAGAATGAAACCCAATCCTCCTCGGAAACTTTGCAAACGTGCCGTATTGTGTCCATTGCTCTTTGGACCCTGCCTTGCAGCGCGGATGCAAACTGTTTCCTGTCTTGCTTGAAGGCAAGATAGAAGATTTGCCACTGACCCGTCTCGTCTGAATAGGCCGGGCTTATGCCTCGCCCCGTTGATCCTCTGCTCTCCATTCCGAGCTGTTTGACCCTGTAGTTTTCCCAGGCCAAATCAAGGAGTCTGTGGGTCAGATCGCTTACTTGGGCTTTTTCGTCGATCAGCAAGCGCGGCAAGACCGAAATATTCCTCGCTTCCAAGGGTTTGGCTTCCCAGAAGAACTTTCGGGGGTCAGCTACGACGCCTGCTCCGACAAGGAGCTTTTGCACGCGTGGGTTTCCTACGCCTGATGGCAGCAAGTTGAGTTTGAGCCCTGCGGCGGTGTGCCCGGCGTTTGCGCCCCCGTTTACCTTCATTACGCCCGCTGCGGGTTCTCCGGAATCGTTTTCGATTTGCTCGAGGATCTCGTGCACGACCCTTCCTTTTCCTTCATCACCCATGCTGATTCCGGATACGGAGAAAAGGTTCGTTTTCATACTGTTTCCAATCTTCATGATCAGGTCTTTTCGACAAGGGGGAAATCAGGAGCGAGCGAAGTCGCTTCTCTTGACCTCAATGACGTCATGAGGGGAGGATTCCTTTTGACCTGCGGGGGTAACTTGTACGAAACGGGCTCGTTTCCGCAGTGCACTTAGGTCTTCCGCTCCCAAATATCCTAACCCGGCGCGCAATCCTCCGGCAAGGCTTTCGACTGTTTCGCTAACCGATCCCGCCACTTCCTTGAGCGCTTCGATTCCTTCCGGGGTGCTTTTGGCGCTCAAGTCTTCCTTCTGATGACCATAGCGAGCGGCGGATCCGTCCTTCATCGCCTCCATGCTTCCCATTCCCCGGTACTGCTTGTAGTATTTGCCTTCAATTTCGACGATTCTTCCTGGCGCTTCCTTGCAGCCCGCCAAAAGACCACCGCAAATGACGGCTTGGGCCATCGTGAGAGCCTTGACGATGTCACCCGACTTTGTGATTCCTCCATCCGCAAGAATGGCCGTCCCTTTCTTTCGGGCGCCCAAAGATGCCGCATAAAGGGCACTCATCTGCGGCACTCCTACGCCCGCGACCACTCGGGTCGTACAGATGGATCCTGGGCCCTGACCGACTTTGATCGCGTCAGCCCCTGCATCGGCAAGGAACTCGACCCCTTCTCCCGAAGTCACGTTGCCCGCCATGATGGTCAAATCCGGAAAGGATTCCCTGATGAATTTTGTGGCGTCACCCACCCCCTTCGTATGACCATGGGCCGTCGAGACCGCAACGACGTCGAGCCCTTGCTCGACCATTTCCTCGATATGGGCATGCAAATTTTGCCGATCAATCTCTCCGTCTTGCTTCCGAGGAACCGAAACAGCGGCTCCGCAGAGCAGGCGGAATTTGGAATCACGCGCCGGCTTAACGTGCTCACGGCTTTCTTCCATAATCCGCTCGATGTCGCTTAACGTGTAAAGGCCGCGCAAACGATCTTCTTTGTCTACGACCAAAAGTTTGTGTATCCCCATATGCTTGCTGAAAAAGCGATCCGCAGTGGTGATCGGGTCATTCCCAACTTCATCATCACGAATCGTGTAGACTTCGTCTCTGGCAAGCATGCCCTCGGTTACTTTGCTCGAGCGATATCTCTGCTTGACCACTCGTCCGGGGAGGAGTCCGAGCAATTTTCCTTTTTCGTCCACGATCGGAAAGGTCCTGAACTGGAAATGCTTTTCGTCAATCAATTCGATGATGTCCCCGATCTGCTTGTCTGCGGTAATGGTGATCGGATTTTGAATCAGTCCGTGAACGTGATGCTTGACCCGGGCGACTTCTTTGACCTGTTGACGGTTGCTCATGTTGTAATGAATCAAGCCGATTCCTCCGCAAAGGGCCATCGCAATAGCCATTTCGGACTCGGTGACCGTGTCCATGTCCGATGAGAGGATGGGGATGCTGAGTTTGATTGCCTCGGACAAGGAGGTCTCGAGACGAACCTCTCGCGGAACGATTTCGGAGTAGCGGGTTGCCAGAGAAACGTCGTCAAATGTCAGGCCGGTGGGGAGACATCTTTTGAAGAAATCATCGGCTTTAAGGTAAAAGTCATCATCCATAATTCGTCCTTACGTCATCGTATGAGTATGTTGTATATGATAGAAAGCATTTATTCCCTCAAGATTATTCCATGAACGCATCCCGCCAGTTCCGCATTTACGATGAAAAATTCGGTTTCCCCCTGCAAACCGCCCATGGAGTATGGGAACGCCGAATGAGTTTGATCTTAAGGGAGGAGCAGGACGACGGCGTGGTTCGTTACGGCGAAGTCGCTCCCACGCCCGGTTTTGCCGATTGCAGTCTCGAAGAGCTTTTGCCCGAAGCCCGTGCTTGGATCCGTAGGGAGAGCGTAAACCACAGACCGATTTTTCTTTCCGCTCTCTCTTGTCTTTCGAGTGAAATTTGGCTTCCTGTCGATGGTTTTGAAAGGAAGCCCGTTTTTTGGGCCGGACTAGAGGCTTCGAACTCGAGAGCTTCCACCCTTGCGAGCAAAAGAAAAATCGGCATCGGTTCTCCTCAAGAGGAAATCGACGAGATTCTGGAGTGGATGGCCGGTTTGCCCGACCGAAGCAAGGTTCGGCTCGATGCCAACGGGTCTTTGAGCGTAGAGACTCTCGGGTTGTGGCTTGATGCGCTGGAAGGTGAGAGCAG
>JAYOII010000342.1:0-3669 GCA_038118685.1 Opitutia bacterium | reverse complement strand
AACAACCTGAAGTCGCATTGGGACTTGGTTACGAAGAGGAGGATATTTTCCGCAGAGTCGAAAGCTTCATGGGCGATTATTACTCGGAAGCTCGTACGATTCACCAATTATCAGGCATTCTCGAGAAGCGGCTCGTTCACGACAAGAACGGCTCGACCTCGAAACTGAGTTTCTCCAGCGTTCTGCGGGCTTACCGGTCCGACCCCGTGCAAGTAGTGTACGGGTTCGATTTGAGGGGCAACGAATTGAGTGCTCCCGATCCGAAAATATTTGATCAAGACCCGGAGAGAATCATACGACTTTTCAGACATTCCCAGCGTTTGTCCGCCAAACTTGCTCCCAACCTCCGCTCCCTCGTTCGCAACCGGTTGGCCTTGATTGATTCTTCCCTCATTAATTCCACCTCTGCAAACGTTACTTTCCGCTCCATTCTGCAAGAAATCGGCAACGTGAGTCCGACTCTCAACGAGATGCACGAGCTTGGGGTACTGGGCCGTTTTGTCCCGGAATTCGGCCGCCTCACCTGCAAAGTTCAGCATGACCTGTACCATCGCTTCACGGCCGACATACACGTCCTGCACTGCATATCGACCTTGGACAAGGTGTTCCAAGGTAAAAAGGACATACAGCAAAGGTACCTGGAAGCACTTCGTAAAAACGAAGTTCCGGGCTTGCTCTACCTGATTCTTTTCATGCACGACTTGGGAAAAGACAAAGGGCCCAAGGGACATTGCGAACGGGGGGTGGAAATAGGCCGTAACCTCCTGAACAGGCTCGATATTGCGGAGGAAATGCACGACCGCGTTCTCTTTGTCATCCGCAATCACTTGGAAATGGTTCGGTACGCCAACAAATTCGACCTCGAGGACCCGGAGGTCATTGATTCCTTCGCCTCTTTCATCGAAGGCGAACAGCGCCTCAGGTTTCTCTACGTTCATACGTTTTGCGATGCAAACGCCACCGCTCCCGATTTATGGAACGACCACAAGGAGGAACTGCATACGCAACTGTTTACCAACACCCTTGCCGTCCTGGAAGGCAAACACGCCCGAAAAGACCCAAGTTCCTTGAAAGACGCCTACAAGGACATGAAAGTGAAAGGAGTTTCCAAGGAAGAAATCCACCAGCATCTCGAGCAAGTTCCAGTCCGGTATTTTTCCCACACCGGCAAAGAGGAAGTCGCCCTGCACGTCGACATGGTTCACCGCTTTCAGCAAAACGAAAGCGATTCCGAAATTCCGATCATAAGTTGGCGAAACGATCTCAGACGATCCCTTACGATCGTAGACATCGTAACCCGAGACCGGCAAGGAATCTTCGAGAAAGTCTCCGGGGCCTTTGCCGTGACCGGCATCAATATTCTCGGAGCCCGAGCCGTCACGAGGAAGGACGGATTGGCCATCGACGTCTTTTACGTCGAAGACGGGAACGGAGGGGTCGTAAGCGACGCAAAGACACGCAATCGATTCGAAGAGTGCATTCATTCCTTTCTGGTTGAGGGAAATTCACCAGACGATTTGATTTCCGAAAAACGCAAGAAAACCGATCGCAACCGACTCTTTAGCAATGAAGAGCGCCTCGGGGCCAAAATCCCTCCCCGGGTCGACGTATACCGCGACGTATCCTTGGGGCGAATAATCGTCGAAGTACGGGCCGCCGACCGGGTCGGACTCCTTCACCTCATAGCCAAAACAATCGCAAGTTGCGGGTTTGGAATCCTCTTCGCCCGCATAGCGACCGAACAGAACATTGCGACGGACATATTCAACATCGAACAGTCTTCGGAAGAAAAAGACTTCTCACCCTCCCGTTTTTTGGATCTGCGTGAAAAGCTCAGCAACGCCCTCAACGACGGCAAGTATTACCACGAGGTCTAAGAGCTCAAGGGAAGAGTCAACCGGAAGACGGTTCCATCGGAAGTCGATTCCACAAGTTCAAGATCCCCATCGTGACCACGAAGAATTCGTTTTGAGATAGCCAAACCAAGTCCGCTTCCTCCCACGCTTCCCGACAAAAAGGAATCAAAGATTTTTTCACGAAACTCATCGGGAATCCCCGAGCCGGTATCCTTGACCAAAATCTCAGCTTTGCCATCGACCGAGCGGACTGTTTCAATGGTCAACTTCCCGCCTTGCGGCATCGCAACCAAAGCATTCAGAATCAGGTTAAGCAAAGCCTGCTGAAGCTGCCCCTTGTCGACAAAGACAAGGATTTCCTCCACAGCCCCGTCAATATTCAAAACGACTTGAGATTGCTCGAGTTTCAACCTGACCAACAAAGCAACCTCTTCGACAATCTCTCTCAAGGAGAAAGTCTTTCTGAACGACTCCCTGCTCTTTCCAAAATCCAAGATGCGACCGGCAATTTGATTCAAATCATCGAGCTTTTCCCGAATCATCGCCAAATCCTTGTTCTTGTTCTCGTCGCCCGCCTCCTCCAATTCGAGGGAATCGAAAAGCAACCGGATGACCATCAGGGGATTGCGAATTTCATGGGCAATTTCCGCCGCCAAAGTGCCCAAGGTGGTAAGGCGTTCGCTCTTCCTCATGCTTTCTTCCGAGTCGAAGACACGGGCATAAAGACGGGCATTCTGAACCGCAATGGCTCCAAGATCCGCAAGAGCCCGGGCAATCGTGCGCTCGTCATCGTTGAAACGGTGCTTTCGATCGACGTAAAGGGTAAGCAAGCCAATTGGCTCGCTTTCGTAAACCACTGGAGTAACCAGCATCGAATGGAGGTTTTCTTCGCGGATGAGATTTACGAAATGATGTTCTTCGATCCGGAAAAGATCCCGAGTCTGGACCTGTCTGTGTCCCCGCAGGGAAGTCCCCAAGAGACTTTCGGCCGGATTGAGCGACTCATTGTAGGAACGCGGACCATTTCCATCCTGCAAAGAGTGGAGATTGAGCAAATCCTTTTTGCGATCATAAAGAAAAAAAGCGGACAACCGGCAATCCATCAGAAGCAAGGCATCACGGGTAATCGTTTGCAAGATCTCATCGACCTTTCGCTTTCCGGCCATATCCTGACCAACTTGAACCAAGGTTTGAAATTGATCGGCTTTTCTGCGTAACTGTTGGACCATCCACATGTTTTCCAGAACGCGACTCGCTTCATTGGCCATAAGCGTCAACAACCTCAGGTCCGCTTCCTGAAAAGCTTCCTTTTCAAGAGAGTCGACGTTCAACGCCCCGACCGTACGGTCACCCTCGGTCAGAGGAGCGGCCATTTCACAGCGAACTCGATCGTCGAGCTCAAAATACTTTTCCTCTTTCTCCACGTCGGCACAAAGGAATGGTTCGCCACGCAAAGCCACCCACCCGGTAATCCCAACCCCCATTGGAAGTTCGAACCCTTTAGCCGACTCGGAAAGGCCGCGCTCCACCTCGATCAACAATTTGTCGGAATTGGCATCAAGCAGAGATAAGGAGGCGGAACTGGCATCGAAGACGTTCATGACTTCATCGAGGATTCCCTCCAAGGCTAATTTCGGGTCAGGTTGGCTGCTTGCGAAAGCGCTTATCCTGTAAAGCGCGTCTACGGCTCTGTGGTCCGATTTTTCCTTTTCGGGTCTCATTCTTAATATATATAGGCATATCCGAGATCATGCCCAAGGCGAGAACCGAAATCTCAAAGCCTATTTCCCGTGCAGAAAATGAGCCCAGGTTT
>JAYOII010000341.1:0-3670 GCA_038118685.1 Opitutia bacterium | reverse complement strand
GAGGGATCTTCCTTGCCCTTGATGTAGTCGGGTATCCATTCCATCGGGCCGGGACGATAAAGAGCGATCAAGGCAATGACCTCGTCGACGTTGGAAATCGTCATTTGCTTGCAAAGCCTTCTCATCCCTTCCGATTCCAACTGAAAGACGCCGATCGTACGGGCCTCGTTCAACAGGTTGAAAGTTGGCTCGTCATCCAAGGGGGCGTCCGTCACCCGGAATTCCTCCAACCCAGGCTTCTTCCTGATATGGCTCTCCGCCTCGTCAATCACGGTCAGGGTCTTGAGGCCCAAAAAGTCCATTTTCAACAACCCCAGATCCTCAACCGGATCCTTCGGAAACTGGGTGGTCAACACACCGTCCTGAGTCGTCAAGGGGACGAGTTCCTTGAGCGGTCGGTCTGCAATGATCACGCCCGCGGCATGAGTGCCCACGTTCCGCACCATACCCTCGATTACCCGCCCGGTATCGACGATCTGCTTGGCGATCGGGTTGTTCTCGTACTCGGCCCCGAATTCCGGACTTTTTTCCAGAGCATCCTCGAGGGAGATGTTCAAGTCGTCCGGGATCATCTTGGCCAACTTGTCCGCCTCCGCATAGGGAAGATCGCGCACCCGGGCGACGTCGCGAACCACCATCTTCGCCCCGAAGGTCCCGAAAGTAATGATGTTGGCCACGCAATCGCGCCCGTATTTTTCACGGACGTACTCAATCACGTCTCCCCGGCGCCTCATGCAAAAATCGATATCGAAATCAGGGGGCGAAACCCGTTCCGGATTAAGAAAGCGTTCGAAAAGCAAACCGAAGCGCAAAGGATCGATATCAGTGATGCCGAGAACGTAGGCCACCAGGCAACCCGCTCCCGATCCGCGGCCCGGACCAACTGGAATTCCCTCTTCGCGGGCCCAGTTCATGAAATCCGCAACGATGAGGAAGTAATCATTGAATCCGGTCTTCGCAATGACCCCGAGCTCGTAGTCGATGCGCTCGCTCAGCACACGGGTCTGATCTTCCGGATCCTCCGCCCTTTTGTCCTCGGGTTGGTACTCCGCATCATACCGGTCTTTGAGCCCCTCGACACAAAGACGCTTCAGGTAGGCGACGTTGTCCTCGACCTCCGACTTGATCTCGGGCGGCATTGAGAAAACCGGGTAATTGTTCTCCCCGAACGGCAACTTCACCTCGCACATCTCGGCCACCGCAAAGGTATTGGTGATCGACTCGGGGGCCTCCTTGAAGAGGTCTTCCATCTCCTCCCTTGACTTCAGGTAAAATTGCCGGGCATCGTACCTCATCCTCTTCGGGTCATCGAGTTTGGAGCCCGTCTGGATACAAAGCAAGGTATCGTGAGGAGCCCAATCCTCACCCTTGACGTAATGAACGTCATTGGAAGCGACTGTCTTCAAATCGAACTTCTTGGCCAGCTTCAAAAGCTTGGGAACGAGCTTGATTTGTTCCTCGATCCCATGGTTGTGAAGCTCGACAAAATAATTCTCTTTGCCGAAGATCTCGACCATTTGGCCCATCGCCTTTTCGGCCTCCTCCTCTTCCCCCCTTATGAGCAACTGGGGGATCCATCCCTGCATGCATCCGGTAAATGCGATCAACCCCTTGGAATATTCGGCCAAGGTTTCCAAATCCGTCCGGGGCCGATAATAAAAGCCATCGACGTGTGCATCGGAAACGACCTTGGACAAATTCTGATAGCCCTCGTAAGTCTTGGCCAGCATCCCGATGTGATAGGATTTGTGATTTTCCCGGCCCGGTTTCTCATCGTTCTTGTGATCGGTCACCATATAGCCCTCGCACCCGATAATGGGCTTGATTCCGCGCTTTTCCGCCTGCTTGATGAAGTTGATCGTACCGAACAAATTCCCATGATCGGTCAGGGCCATCGCGGATTGGCCGAGCTCGACCGCCCGGTCCATCAACCGATCCATACGACAACACCCGTCCAGCAAGCTGAAATCGGAATGAACGTGCAAGTGCACGAAATCTTTGTCTTTGTCGGCCATGAAAAATTTTTGCTAAAAACTATTCATTGCCAAAGCGTCCACCCCTTTCAAGGCAATCTTGCTCACGTTCCCAATTTGCCCCGACCCTACTCGCTCAGGACGTTGATCGGGGTCAACTCGAACTTTCTGAACTCGACCTCCGAGCCCTCCGCCTGAATGGCCAACTTGCCCTTCTTGGCGGTGCAATCGAAGCCATGATTGACCATATCCCCGTTGACCCAGACCTTGACCTCGTCGCCCACGCACTCGATCCGCATCCGGTTCCATTCTCCGACCGGCTTTTCGGAATCATCGGTCAGGTTGGCAATCCGGCGGGCCTTGCCCTCAGTGATCCCCCAATTCTTTTCCGGCCCGCGCCTCTTGATCATGTCGGGCACCACGATGTTCTCAACGATGCACCAGAAGTCCCCCGCATGCTTGTGGTTCATCTGTACTTCGATCGACTTGGGAAACATCTTGTAGAGGTTGCGCAGCTTGGAGGCATGAACCAGCACCCCGCAATTTCCCGGCTTGCCCGCAAAGCGGTACTCCGCGATCACCCGGTAGTTCTCGAATTTCTCATCCGTAAGAAGATGCCCGCCCGGCGAACCCAAACTGACCAGCATCCCATCGCGAGAAACGAAAGGCTTCTTGCCCTGCGGCTTCTTGTCGAGGGCGGGCACGTCCATCGACCACCCGCTCAGGTCCTTTCCATTGAACAGGCTGCGCGAATGAGGAGAGGACAACCCGTGCTTGTCGTAGAGCCGGTGCCAGAAAACCTTCCAGTACTTGTCGTAGTAGTCGAGGGCAGCGGTCTCGATATGGGGCAAATCCTTGGTCACGGGCGCCTTCTGAGGATCGTAACGCTTCAAGTGTCCTTTGCCCGCCCGCTCGCGTGGGGAAACGAAGCGCCAGTCACCATCTCCCAAAACCTCCGAGCACAACTTAGCCAACTCGACGTCGTACTCCTTCAATTGCTTGCGGGTATGGACATGGTTGTGGTCATGATCCATGGTGCGGTTCGTATTGTACCAACACTGCACGCCCTCCGCCCAGTACTCCGACCGATTACGCGACGCATAGCACCTCTTCGGTCCCCCGAAGGTGACCAGTACCTTGTCCTCCCCGTTTACCTCGACCGAAGGCTTGGCCTTTTTCCCGTTCACCAACACGTCGCCCTCCTGCAGGCATTTTTTCAAGAGCTCCTCCGATTCCAGAGGGAACCATTTTTTCAAGGCATCCAAAAGAGAGACCTTCTTTGTTCCCTTCACCCGCCTGAAGCGCTGAGCCGCCCGGCCGTCGTTCCAGATTTCCAATTCCCTCGCCTTCTCGAAGGCCGCCGTTAGTCGCTTCTGCTGGTCCTCGTCAAAACCGGCCCCATGGATGACATGCCCGAACTCATGGATCAAAATGCTCTCCAACCTCATGCCTCCCTCGTATTCCATGACGTCTTCCTCGGCAAAGACGACCACCGGGCGCGGCCCGAACCAACGCAAAAAGCCCCGGCTTCGCCAATTGTAAAAATCCAATTCCTTGCCCTTCTTTTCGGTTCTGAACTGGGGAACCTCGGAGGTCAATTCGGCATGTCCGATCAGGATGCACAGCACCCGCTTCTCCCGTATTCTCTGGGCCACCTTCTTGTCGATCGACTGCATGATCTTCCCGAACAAATAGGC
>JAYOII010000340.1:0-3674 GCA_038118685.1 Opitutia bacterium | reverse complement strand
GGACAATTGAGAACGCAGTATGAGTCCGGACACCCGATCGACTCCTCCGGGCGGATGCCGGACGGCAAGACGTTTAAGAATCTTGACGGGCTCAAAAAGATCATGGCGGGCGACCTGCGCCAATTCTCGCGCAATCTCTGCGCCAAGTTACTCACCTATGCCACCGGTCGCACCATGGAGGTCTCCGACCGCCCTGAGATCGATCGATTGGTCGAGCTATCCTTGAAGAATAAATCCGGGCTCAAGGACCTGCTCCGCGAGATCGTTACCAGTGAGATCTTCTTGAGCAAATGATACCTTCCGGTAACGAAGTGAGCTCCAGGTAACGATCTTTCACTACCTTCGCTCGGAGAGAACTTCTCATACTTCGGATCATTCGGTAACGAGCAACCTAGGTGCGGTAAAGCCCCGATCCCGCGCGCCCTTCAAAGCCTTTTGTAATTCAGCCACTTTCTTGGGGAACTTTTGGGCAAGGTTCACTCGTTGGCTCGGGTCCTTTGCATAATGGTAGAGCTCGATCGCTTGCTTGTCATCCGCCGGATAACTCCGCTTTTCCTCCCACGGCTGATTCCTTCCCGAGTGATAGCCTGATTTCCCTTCGATCAAGTTCCATTCGCCTACGCGTATCGCCCAAGCATCCGCCCGTGTATTGTGGACGTGAGCTTTTCGGGGGCTTGCCTTCTTCCCCTTGAGCAAGGGCAAAAGATCGTGGGAATCCTCGGCCGCATTTCGGGGAAGAGAATAGTTCAAAGCCGAGGCAAGCGTAGCCATGAAGTCGATCTGAGAGACTAGCTTTCCACAAGTGCTTCCTGCCTTGGTGACCCCCGGCCACTTGACGATGAAAGGAACGTGATGACCACCTTCGTAAATATCGCGCTTCAATCCCCGGAAAGGCTCGGCCGACCAATGATCGAAAACTTCGTCCCGCCTGTAGGCATACTTTTCCGGTCCGTTGTCCGCAGTGAAGATAACAATCGTATTGTCCGCCTGTCCACTCTGCTCGAGCGCCCTGATAATTCGGCCACAAGCATCATCGGTTTCGTAGACAAAATCGCCATAGGGTCCGGCTCCTGACTTCCCGTCGAATTCATCGTTTGGAATGATGGGGGCGTGAGGTGAAGGGAAAGCAAAATAAAGAAAGAAAGGCTTATCATTGCTTGCCTGTTTTTTTACGTACTCCACCGCCTTCCGCGTGGTGGTGGGAATGTTTTCATAGGGATCCCACCCGGAAAACATCGGACCCGACCGGCATTCCCAACCGCCCTCTTTGATCTTTTTCCATTTGGACGTATCCATCATGGTGTCGGGAACGTCCACCACCTTGTCGTTCTCAATCCAGCAATAAGGCGGAAAGTTTATCACCGTATCCCCGAAGTAATAATCAAAACCATGGGCCAAGGGACCATTGGGTATGGACTTCGACCAGTCAAAAGCATCCGGCCCCAAGGCGGATCGCTTCCCTTGCTTGATCGGTTTGGCTCCGGGCTTCTTGATGGCATCCCAGTTCCATCCCAAGTGCCACTTGCCTATGGCCGCGGTGTTATATCCACATTCCTTCAACATCTCGGGCAAGGTAAGCCTGTCCGCATCGAAAGCGGAATCCCCGAAGGCATTCACGATTCCATGAAATTTTCGCCAGTGATATCTGCCGGTGAGAAGGGCATACCGACTCGGCGTACAGATGCCCGAGGAGGAATGCCCATCCGTAAAAACCATTCCCGACTTGGCCAGTTTCTCCAGGTTGGGCGTAGGAATTTTTGATTTCGAATTGAGCACCATGAGGTCGCCATACCCAAGATCATCCGCGTACAAAATCAAGATATTCGGCTTGTTTAGCTTTGCGTTCGTCTGAAAAACAAATGAAAAAACAGTACCAACTAAAAATGCAATTCTGACCGTATCTTTTTACTAACCACCGTCCATTCGAAATAAAGTCCAAAGTCATTTGATTGGATGGAAAAGAACTGAACACTCGTAGAAACGAAATTTCAAAATCATAACAACGTGAACTTTCCATTCGTCATTGATTCGTAACCCTTGACCCATCGCATGAATCCCAAGAACAAGAGAGCGCATTTGATACGACCAATCGATACCTTGAGACTTGCCATAGCCAGTGCTTGCCTCACGAGCTCGGCGCTGGCGGATGACAAGCTGGCTTTCTTCGAATCAAAGATTAGGCCGGTTTTCGTAGAAAAGTGCTATGACTGTCACTCGGTCAAGGCAGCCGATCAGAACAAGCTCAAGGGTGGATTTTTTATCGACGTTCGTGAAGGTTTGCTAAGGGGCGGCGACAGTGGGCCTGCAGTGATCCCCGGGCACCCTGAGAAGAGTTTGCTGATGCAGGTGATTCGCCATGAAATCATAGACATGCAGATGCCGCCGAAGAAGGCAAAGCTCAGCGACCGGCAGATCGCGGATATGGAGCAGTGGATTAAGGATGGATGCGCCGATCCGCGCAACGGGGAGCTCCCCGAACTCGAGAAGGAGGTCATCGACTTGAAAGCAGCAAGGACCTTTTGGTCCTTTCGCCCGCTGGAGAAGGTTACTCCGCCGCCAGTCAAAGACACTTCCTTGATCGTCAACCCGATCGATCAATTCGTGCTGCGCGAATTGGAGGCCAAAGGGATCCCGTTCGCTCCAGAGGCATCGAAAACAACCTTGATTCGTCGTCTCTACATGGGACTTACCGGACTTGCTCCAAGCAGAGCGGAGGTCGAGGTATTCCTGAATCAGAAGGATCCCCATGACTGGAGCAAACTTGTCGAAAAAGTCCTGAACAGCCAACGTTTCGGGGAACGCTGGGCGCGCCACTGGCTGGACCTGGCGCGTTTTGCGGAAAGTAATGGCTACGCCTTCGACAGGGATCGAAAAGGCGCCTTCCACTATCGTGACTTCGTCATCAAGGCGCTCAATGAGGATCTGCCCTACGATGAGTTCGTACGCATGCAGTTGGCTGGGGATTTGATTGACCAGAAGAGCCAAGATCACGTCGCTGCAACGGGGTTTATCGCCGCCGGGCCCTTTACTTCCCAGCAAACGGCCAAGGAACGGGAACGCAGCCGCTACGAGCAGTTGGACGACTTGATCGGCACGGTCGGCACCGCCATGCTTGGTCTTTCGGTGGCTTGCGCCCGCTGCCACGACCACAAGTTCGACCCGATCAGCTCCGATGATTACTACAGCATGATCACGGCCTTCGGCAAAACCGGCTTCCAAACGGTGGGAACGGATTTCGAGCCCGAGATCTACAAGGCTGCAAAGGAAGAATTCGAGCGCAATCATCGGCCGATCGTAAAAGCGCTGAAGGCTTATGAAGACAACGAGCTGCCAAAGCGCTCCTCCGAAATGAAAAAGGAATGGCAATCGCATGAGACCGACGAGACGCTCTTGGCAAAGAAGCAAAAGGATTGGGAAGCGAAGCAGATCCCTGTCATCAAGCGCGGCGGACTGAAGCAATACCCGATCGAGATACGCTCATCCACGGCAAACGGAAACGCAACGATCCAAACCGACGGCGAGAATATTACGCTCATTACCGGCGCAAATCCGGAAAAAGCAACTTACACCCTCGAAGGCGAGGCCGGACCGGTTCCGCGGATCGCCGCCATCATGCTTGAGGTTTTCGCTGACGACGGATTGCCCCGCAAGGGTCCCGGTCGGGCAAGGGATGG